>CAZXBV010000258.1:0-2360 GCA_964639155.1 uncultured Methanotrichaceae archaeon | reverse complement strand
AGCCGGATGAGACGCGCCCAGACTTTTTAAGGGTTGTCTTGAGGGCGGCATAGTATCATTTTATAAAAATCTACCGTATTGAAGTTTTAAATACTGAAATGGCCCTTAGTCCCCGGCTCAAGATTAACCGTTGAAGATCAGGAAAGGTGTGTCAATCTCATGAAATATGTTGCCTATAATATAGATTTTGGTGGGACCGTAAGTTGCATATTCGGCGCGATTTTCCGAAGATATATGCAGGAGGGACGATCTGATGTGGTCCCTTGACGATTCCGCAAGCTTATACGGCGTTGAGAACTGGGGCAACGGCTATTTTTCCATAAACCGCCTTGGAAACCTAGAAGTCACGCCAAGAATGAGAAACGGCCATAGCGCAGACCTGATGGAGATCATCGATCACATCAATCGATCTGAGATGGCATCTTTTCCGGTGCTCTTCAGGTTCCCTCAGATTCTCGAAGATCGGCTCGAAGAGATCACTGGAGCGTTTCACACATCTATCGAGGAGTTCGAGTACGGTGGGGATTATCGGCTCGTCTATCCCGTGAAGGTAAACCAGAGAAGAGAGGTCCTGGATTACATAATTCAAGGAGGGCGAAAGATGGATGTGGGCCTGGAAGTCGGAACCAAGGCCGAGCTTCTTGCAGCCCTCTCCATGGAACGGGCTCCAGGTTCGTTGATCATTTGCAACGGTTACAAAGACGACGACTACCTGAAGCTGGCGATCGAGTTTGGCCAGCGAAACAACATAATCGTGGTCGTTGACATATTCGACGAGCTCTTTAACCTGATTAAATGCTGTAAAGAGATGGCGATTTTGCCTCGGATGGGCTTGAGAGTCAAGCTATTTTCAAGGGGGAGCGGCAGATGGGAGGAATCGGGGGGCGAACTATCCAAGTTTGGACTTTCCACCACCGAGATCGTGGACGCGATCGAGATCCTCTCTAAAGAGGGAATGATCGACAACCTCGAGATGCTCCACTTTCACATAGGTTCTCAGATAACCGACATAAGAAAGATCAAGGTCGCCATGAACGAGGCTGCCAGGATCTACGCCAAGGTAAGATCGGTTGCTCCAATCCAATACTTCAATGTGGGTGGGGGTTTGGGCATCGATTATGACGGGACCAATACCTCTAACCCTGCCAGCGTCGATTACACTCTTCAAGAATATGCAAACGACGTGGTCTACACTCTCAAGAAAGTATGCGATGAAGAAGATGTGCAGATCCCCACCATAGTTTCCGAAAGTGGGCGGGCCATTGCAGCATATCACTCTTTTTTGGTCTTCAAGATAATCGGGGTGAAAAACTCCAAAGAAGGCCGGGATTTCACGCCTAAAGAGGACGATCCGGTCCAGATCCTGGACATGCATCTTGCCCTTGAAAACATGGATCTCGAAAACTATGCCGAATATTATCACGATGCTCTCCACTACCGAAACGAGCTGTTCAATGCTTTCAACCTGGGCAACATCGGACTTGAGGAACGGGCGCGGGGCGATATGCTCTTTTGGAAAGTCTGTCAGAAAGCGGCCATCTTCGCCCAGGGTGACGAGAACGAGACCGAAGAGTTTGAGAACCTAAAACGGCTCCTTAGCAAGAAGTACATAGGTAACTTCTCCCTGTTTCAATCGGTTCCAGACATGTGGGGTGTACAACAGCTCTTTCCCATAATGCCGCTACACAGGCTCAGTGAAGAGCCGACCGAGAAGGCGACCATTGCGGACATAACTTGTGATTCCGATGGTGAAATCAAGAGCTTCGTTGGCGAAAATCGCGACTTTCTTTCGCTCCATCATCTAAAGAGCGACGAGGACTATTATCTGGGCATATTCCTTCTTGGAGCCTATCAGGATACTCTGGGCGATTATCACAACCTCCTCGGTTCTGCAGACGAGGTTCACGTTTTGGTCGACGAGAATGGGTGGAGCATATTCGATGTGGTGGAAGGGGACCGATGTGGCGATCTTCTCAAGTTTTTCGACTACGATCCCGAGAGTTGTCTCAAAGGTGCCATTTCCGGGTGTCAACTTGCAGGAAAAGAGAGGGAGAAAGTTCTCCAAGACTTGAGACGGGCGCTTGCAGGTTACTCTTACTTCAAGAATAGGTACTCCAGGTAGCGTCCTTCCCACCTTCCTTCAATGGGGCCACGCCTTTTCAGCCTTGCATTTCAAACGCTCTTTCGAGTTTAGTTTTTATGGTGAATACTGCTAACTCTAACCATTCTTTCCAGATCCATCTTCCAACCAGCATTTTTTAGTTGGAGGATCAACGGCAGGTCACCCATCCCACCACAGCACGGAGGATGGAACCGATCTCAGAGACGTCAAGTCGGCTTGCAGACCCCACACGGCACAT
>CAZXBV010000257.1:0-2378 GCA_964639155.1 uncultured Methanotrichaceae archaeon | reverse complement strand
AACCTTTTTATTCGCTCACAATCCTGCCCCCTCCCATGAGATTCGTCTATTCACTCGGCGGCTCGGTCCTTGCGGGCTGCGATGCTGAAGGCCTAAAGGAGTACGCCCAGGCCCTTAAAGACCTCGCCGAAAAACATCAGATATTCGTTGTGGTGGGCGGCGGCAAGATCGCCCGAGAGTACATCGAAAAAGCCCGAGCGCTCGATGCGAGCGAGACCTTCTGCGACTTCATAGGGATCGGTGCAACCAAGCTCAACGCAATGATCCTCATCGCGGCCTTGGGCGAGGCGGCGTTCTCTGAGCCGCTTGAATCCTACGCAAGAGCCCTAGACGCGTCCAGCAGGGGCAAGATCGTGGTGATGGGCGGAATGCAGCCGGGCCAGACCACCGATGCCGTGGCCGCACTTCTTGCCGAGTACATTCACGCCGATAAGCTGATTGTGGCAACCTCAGTGGACGGCGTCTACACGAAAGATCCATCAATCGACCCAAAGGCGGAAAGGATCGATCATATGACTGCAAAGGATCTGGTCACGCTATCCACATGCACAGGAATAAAAGCCGGATCGAACTCGCCGGTAGATCCCCTCGCCTCGATGATAATCGAGAGGAGCGCCATCCCTTGCGTCGTCGTTTATGGCGGCGATGCCACAAACCTGAAAAAAGCGGTTGAGGGCACCTGCAAGGGTACTGAGATCTCCTAAAAACAGGACAGGTACCGTATCATGTCTCTGGGCGTCAGGATGCCCCACGGAAGGCCAGATTCGGTCACCAGTATCTCGGTGTGGCCCGATTTGTTGAAGGCGTTTATGGCTTCATAGGCAGGTTGATCAGACTCGATGATGGGTGCATCTTCGATCATGAAGGCCTTCACAGGAAGGTCCATCTTGTCCTCTGCCACGGCCTTGGATATGGCCTTCAGGTTGATCAGTCCTTTTACTTCGCCGTCGTAACCCACAAATGCTGCATCCAGGTCGGCGTCCACGAGAGTGCGAGATGCCTCTTGTATGGAAGTTTCAGGAGATAACATAATCTCAATGGGTTGACCCATCTCTTTTATAGGGACTTTTGGAGGAGATATCATCTCTTTTATGTCTACAATCACCCTGTTTGATGTATCATCTCGACCAGCTATCAATCCCTTGATGTAGGTTTTGTTCACTGGAGTGGGTCCTACTTCGATTATGTCATCGGCGTTAAACTCTTTGAGATTTCCTATTATCTGAATCAGGCCATTACATTGATCCGGTCGCATGACCGTATAGAACGTAATCTCGTTGACAGTAGCGCCTTCTACCACGGACCCGTTTCTGACAACTGGGACGTCAACAACCACGTCAGGGGAGTCGAGGCTGAGCGCTTCGTAAGCTGCCGCGGTGGTCCTGTATCCTCCTTTAGGGCCGGGCACGCCCTCTACTAGATGGAGCGCTTTGAGAGATTGCATCTGATTCCTGATGGTCCCAGGGTTTCGGTCGATCATTGAAGCAATTTCCTCGCCCTTGATGGCTCGGCCCTTCTGGCGTTGGATGTTTATCAGCGCGGTTAAAATCTCTTTTTGTACTTGTGTCAAATCCATCATTATCGGGCGTCGTTCACGGTTAACGGCTATATATAATTGTTGATCCCTGCTGGCGCATTGGACAGGTTTTTTGGCCGTTATAAGGCAATTTTGCCATCCGTTTCCAGATATTATCGATTTTTTCCTCTTTTGCGTTTCCCATGACTAAAGGTAGACAGGCGCAAGGGTAGACGTCGCCTTCTGGCGTTATGTGAAGCCAGTTTCGGCCTGCAAAACAACCGAACTCTCGAAGGGCCGAAGGCACCGAAAATACGCGTGGGCTTGGAGCACTTTTCACGAAGCTCTCCAGAAAATTATGATCTGAAGGCGAAAGAGTGACTCCCGCCTTTCCAGCCCACCTTCCAGTGGGCACAATCTCAAAGAAAGTCAGCTCGTGAACACCTAGATTCCTTGCAAGAGTGTGGAAGTCCTTTGCCAAAGACACGTTATCCGATCTCAAGACGACGTAAAGGTCGACTAGAAGGCCTGCTTCAAGGGCGTTTTCGACTCCATCTAGGGCATCTTTGAAGGTGCCGGATCTGCCCCTCATACGATCGTGCTCTTTTTCCAGGGGACTATCCAAGCTGAAATTAACCGCATAGAGGCCCGCTTCTTTCAGCTTTCTTGCAAGGCTCAAAGTAAAACCAGCACCTGAAGTGAACATGGTCGCAATCGCTCGATCGTCCACAGATCTGACCAATCGAGGAAGTTCGCTATAAGTTGTGGGCTCACCACCATCGAAAATGATAAGGGTTGTCCCCATATCCAATATCTGGTCGATCATGTCCACGACTTCGAGAGGTTCTAGCCTGTGGTGCTG
>CAZXBV010000256.1:0-2379 GCA_964639155.1 uncultured Methanotrichaceae archaeon | reverse complement strand
CGCGTTCAAAGCTTAAAAATCAGGCGCTCTTCGACGCCGTCAAAAAGGCAGAGCTGTCAACTATCACTCCCTGAAGGAAGTGGCTTGTGCCTGAGCAAAAAATCTCGGACACATTGGGCCGGTTGACTCCGTGTTGGCGAAACACTGAGGGATCATAGATTTCTCTCACACCTGGCGACCTACCTTGCATGGAGACCTTAACGCCGTGGTTGCTGAATCATTCCATCCAGCTCAGGCCAGATCCTTGCGGATCTCATGCCACGCAAAGCGTGTGTCTTTCGTTCACCGTCTAACTCTTGGGAAAGCAAGAGTGCCCTACCTTCCGAAGAAGGCGAAAGACTGTTTCTCGGATATTTCGAGGAACTAAGCTACATATAGCACCATTATGTTATATATAGCTTATGACAGAAGACCCGATCACTGGAATCCAGCTAAAAACCAGTACGCGAGAACGACTTAAGGACGAAGGGAAAAAAGGCGAATCGTACGATACGATTATCAATCGATTGTTGGACGAACGAGCGAGGGGCTATCCATCCCCTGCCTGAAGGCGGGGGTCTTCCGCCCCTCCGCGCACCCAGTAAGATAAAATCTAGAAGAGAAAAGGTGATAGCACTCCTTCGCCCTTTCACGGGCTCTTTCTGCACCTTCCAAGCACCATCTGCCGAGTGGCCCTCTCCGCCTCTATATTGCGCCTGCAGATCGGACAGACCCGGATCCACTCCAGGCCCTCAGAATCCTTCTGCAAATTAGCAGGAACATCTGACTCAATCCTCTTCAGCATGGGCTCTGTGGCATAGCGCGATCCGCAGATCTTGCAGGCCACCAGATCAAAACACACATCAGGCTCTGGCACCGACTCATCTAAAGGCACCAGGGTCAAAGCTTTGGCCGGGCAAAACTCCACGCACAGATCGCACTCCTCTTTGCACCTTTTCCAGTGAATGCACCTTTTATCTGCAGTTTCTGTAAGGACGATGTTTTGGCTGGGACAGACATTGGAGCAGGACCTGCAGCCCAGACACAAGGTGGTATCAACTTTAATCATTTTCGACCTCCCTGGGCTGCAGCCCGAGCTGCGCGTGCCCGCGCCCGGCGAGACGCCAGCTCAAAATCGGTGGATAAAGCATTGGCGGGGCAAGTGGTGACGCAGGTGGGCGCATCGAGACCCTCGCATAGATCGCACTTGTGGGCGATCTTGTCCGCCCAGACAACTCCGAAAGGACATGCCAACTGGCACAGGCCGCACCCGGTGCACTTTTCCACATCAAAGACCGTGCGTTCGCCTTCTTTATGCAGAGCCCCGCTAAAGCAGACCATGGTGCAGCAAGCCTCCTCACAGTGATGGCAGAATATGGGAACCGAAGCCTGATCTCCCACAAAATGCACATTGATGTGTCCGCTGCCTCCGTGCACGCGCTGGCAAGCCACCTCGCAGGAGCGGCATCCAATGCATCTGCTGATGTCAATGTAAACGGGCATTTAGTCCCTCCGTGAAATCTTGCAGGCCGAGACTTTGAACTCTGGAATCTTCGCTTCAGGATCTGTGACCTCTGTGGTGAGGATATTGGTTCCTGGGAAATGGAAGGGCATGAACACCACACCTTTTTTCACTTTGTCCGTGAGGCGAGCATAAGCCTCGGTCACTCCCCGCGGCGAGGTTATGATAACCTCATCGCCATCGGCTACCTTGAGCCGCGTGGCATCAATTGTGTTGATCTCCACATAGAGATCAGGCTCGCGTTCTATGAGCGAGGGGCTTCTTCGGGTCATGGATCCGGCATTGTGGTGCACAGCCACGCGCCCGGTGGTCAGGACAAAAGGATAATCCCAGCTAGCGTCTTCTGCCGCCGGCTTGTAAGGGGTGGGCACAATTGAAGCACGGCCATCGGCAAGCTTGAAGCCGGAAGAGTGAAGTATGGGCGTTCCCGGATGATCGAGACTTGGACAAGGCCAGATAAGTCCAGCTTTTTCGAGCCTCTCTCGGGTTATGCCACCGTACTGCGGAACTGTCCGGTTGATCTCTGCTAAAACTGAGGCCGCATCAGGATAATCAAACTCAAGCCCCAAAGACTGGGCAACTTTGCACACTATCTCCAGGTCCGAGAGTGCTGCTCCTGGCGGCTCAATAGCTTTTGAGCTCCACTGCACTCTCCTTTCCGTGTTGGTAAAGCTTCCTTCTTTCTCCGCCCAGACTGCAGCCGGCAAAACGACATCCGCAAGTTGCGCTGTCGCCGTCATGAAAATGTCTTGCACTACCAAAAAATCCAGGTTTTCCAGCCCTTCTCGGACATGCCGACTGCAGGGATCAGAGTTGGCAGGATCTTCGCCCACAATATACATGGCCTTGATATCACCTGTGGCTGCAGCATCTATCAT
>CAZXBV010000255.1:0-2383 GCA_964639155.1 uncultured Methanotrichaceae archaeon | reverse complement strand
CTACTAGTATCTTTAAGAACTAATCTTTCGAGAACCAATTAGTCTTACCTAATTGGTTCTTGACTATTGTTCGAGTCTGAAATTTTGCATGGAACCTCTCACTTCCCACGGGCGTTCATGGGGGTGTATCGTAAACACTATGCATTGAACTTCTGCTTTTGGATTCGGCACGCCCCAAGAACGGCCAAACCAGACTTGCACACCATCGGCGCGGTCAGCCAGGCTCTCTATCAACTTCTCTATACCCAAGAGACTTCAACTTCGCAATCAGATCCTGGCCGAGCACTTCGCCCTCAGGGACTTTCACCAGGACCTGCTCTCCAAAGTCCACGATCCTCCACCCCTTCGGAAGATGCTTTTCGGCCATTTCGACCCGATCGAGCCTCTCTGGGTCAAGACTGCCTTCAATTCGGGTGGCAAGACAAGACCTTGAGGGACGATCCGAGTTAGATAGACCCAAAACCCGCGCCAACTCCCTCACCCCAGACTTGGTGATGCCAAGCTCTCGAAGCGGCATCCTGATCTCAAACTCGAAAAGAGCCTTCATCCCTGGCCGATCCTCTTCTTTATCAGAAGCATTCGTCCCGTCCACGACCACTGCGATGCTCTGACGCTTCGCCTCTTCAGTCAGCCTTTCTGCCATAGCCCTTTTGCAAAGGTAACACCGAAGCGGTCGGTTCTCTCGTATATCCTCAACATCAAGGGCCTGAAAATCGAGTACCTTATGCTCGATTCCGATCTCTTTTGCGATCGTGACGGCATTCGTCAAGTCGTCCTCAGATTGAAGCTCTGACTTTACAGTGGCCGCAACCGCTTGACCTTTTAAGACGTGGAAGGCGACGGCCGCAAGAACTGAGCTATCTACTCCTCCTGAAAAGG
Organism: uncultured Methanotrichaceae archaeon; assembly: GCA_964639155.1. Lineage (GTDB taxonomy): Archaea > Halobacteriota > Methanosarcinia > Methanotrichales > Methanotrichaceae > CAYWZG01. The sequence continues at coordinate 1,504 of CAZXBV010000255.1, read as the reverse complement.
CCACCAAAACCGAATCCAAACCCCTAAACCAATCGCAAAGCTCGTCTAAGGACATCACTTCACCACCAAGACGGTCAGAGAATTTTAGCATAACGCTCTTTTCGAGTCGTCTCGTATCACGCGAAAGCCTTTTCCCGTTGGCCGGATCTATCTAAAACCCGCATATCCGCTTAAAATTGAGGTGAAGAGGGATTTCATGCAGATTTTGATTACCGGGGCAGGCGAGGTAGGATCACACCTGGCCAAGGCATTGTCCGACGTCAACGACGTCACCATAATAGACCGGGATAAGAGCGCCTGCGCTCGGCTTGAAGGCATGGACGTAAAAGTAATCCAGGGAAACGCCGCCAACGCTCAGCTCCTGATCGGGGCGGGAATCAAGGATGTAGACATCGTTGTCGCAGTTACCGGCAACGATGAGGTGAACATCATCACCTGCATCATAGCAAACCACTTGGGCGCAAAGAAGACCATTGCCAGAGTGAGCAACTCCGACTATATAGACAAACCCATGAAACATCGCAGACAGGTGGGGATCGGTCTCATGATCTGCCCCGAGCTTGTGATGGCCGAAAAAATCGTCACCAGCCTTTACTTCCCATCTATGATAGAGTGCCGACAGATGGGTGGTGGCAAGGTCGAACTCATCGAGCTTGAAGTCCGAAAAGATATGCCTCTGGCGGGCCCAATCGGAAACTTTGCGATCCCCGAAGGTTGCGCCCTTGCCGCCGTCAACAGAAGCGGCGAGATCTTGATGCCAAGAGACGTCGAGACCATCGAGCCTAAGGACCGGCTAATCTTGATCTGCGAATCCAAATCTGTCCCTAATCTCAGGAGGGCGATCCATCAAGAGACTGCCGCTCACAAGGTCATGATCGTAGGAGGTGGCGTGGTCGGGTTCTACCTTGCCAAGTGGCTTGAGAGGATGGACTTTGCCCTTAAAATGGTAGAGATTGATAATAAAAGATGTCAGCAACTGGCAGAAGATCTTCCTGAAACGCTTATCTTGAACGGTGATGGGACCGACATATCCCTTCTCAAGTCCGAGAGCGTAGGTTCTATGGACGTGGTATTTTCGGTCACGGGGATCGACGAGAAGAACCTGCTCTGTTCACTTCTCGCAAAACAACTGGGCGCAAAGAAGATAGTGGCCAGAGTTGACAGGAGCGATTACATAGAGCTTTTCGAGATGGTGGGGCCAGACATTGCCATAAGTCCAGGGAGAGTCACGGTTGAGGCGGTGCTCAAGCTCTTGATGGGGGGCGGCGACATCATAACCACCGGAAAGAGGTGGGCCGAGATTTTGGAGCTGAAAGCGAAGAAAGACGCCAAGATCTTGGGCAAGAGGGCTGCAGAGAAGATGCCAAATGGGGCCGTTTTGGGCATGATCCTCCGAGGTAACCAAGTTATAGTGCCTGCGCCCGAGTCTGAGGTAAAAGAAGGCGACGTCGTCTTCATTCTGGCCTTGCCTCAAGCCCTGGATCGAACCAGAAGCCTGTTTGCG
>CAZXBV010000254.1:0-2400 GCA_964639155.1 uncultured Methanotrichaceae archaeon | reverse complement strand
CTGAGCACTGCGATCCTCAAGGCAGTAATTATATTACCTCTCAATAACAGAATTAAGTAAGACGATTGCAAGGTTGCTTTGGGGGTTGGAGATGTCTGAAGTATCTATGAAAGATCCTATTTCCGAAACGAAGATGGGGCCAGAGAAGGCCGCAGAAGGCGCTAAGCCAAAAAAGAGGCGAAGGCTCAAGGTAGCCCATCCTGAAAGGTGCATAGGTTGCCTATCTTGCATGTTCGCTTGTAGTCGAGTAAATACCGGAAGAGTCTCTCTTGATCGGAGCGCCATAAAGATCAAGACACAAGGAGGGCTCGAAGGCGACTTTGCAGTGGTGGTCTGTCGCGCTTGCAAAGACCCGCCTTGCGTCAAAGCCTGTCCCACCGGAGCTCTCGAACAAAAAGAGAACGGTCATGTGGTATTTCACAGAGACCTCTGCAAAGGCTGCGGCAACTGCGCCGATGCCTGTCTGATCAGGGCCATCACCCTTGACAAAGAGAATAAGGCGGTCAAATGCAAACACTGTGGAGCATGCGTGGCCTTCTGTCCTCATGGTGTGCTCGAACTCGAAGAGGTAACCTAACCTTTAGCTTTGCGCCGATGGGCGCTACAGCTACATTTTCATAAAAAGTGACAGGTGGTATCAGATGCTCAGAAGAGTTCTCTACATCGATCTTGACAAGGAAGAAAGCTGGGTCGAAGAAAGAGATGACCTATTCGAAGAATGGCTCGGCGGAACCGGCGTTGCAACCCAGCTCCTCTTGGAAGAATGTCCCGAAGGGATCGATCCACTCTCACCGAAAGCTCCGATAATATTCAGCATCGGGCCTCTCAACGCTCTCTTCCCGGTGATGACAAAAACCGTTGCCACCTTCAAGTCGCCACTCACCGGAGAGCTTGGCGAATCTTACGCAGGAGGCAGGCTCGCTATGGCCCTGAGGTTTGCAGGTCACGAGTCAGTGGTGATCAGAGGAGCTGCTTCAAAGCCAAGCTACATCTCCATCAAAGATGCCGAGGTGAATATCAAGGATGCAACCTCGATCTGGGGCGTGCCAGCCACAGTTGTTGGCTTCATCTTGCGCGATGTCGAACCTGGTGTTGGAAGGCGAAGCATAATCAGGATAGGTAAAGCCGGTGAAAAGCAGGTCAAGTACGCTGGAGTGATGGTGGACACATACAGACACTTCGGAAGATTGGGCTTGGGCGCCCTTTTTGGGTCCAAGAATCTCAAAGCGTTGGTGGTCTCGGGAACTGAAGACGTGGAAGTACCCGATCCTCAACGGTACAGGAAGATCTACAACAAGCTCTACAGGATCGTCGTTCAGACCGACGCCATGGAAAAGTACCACGATATCGGGACTCCAATAAACATCAACATCTTAAACCAGCTAAAGGGCCTTCCCACAAGAAATTTCCAGGCATCAAGCTTCGAAGATGCAGATAAGATCAGCGGCGAGACACTGGCCGACAACTACCTTTTCAAGAGGGTATCTTGCGCCCACTGCCCCATAGGTTGCATCCACATCGGAATGCTCAAGACATCTTTTTCCCGAAAACACGAGTTCGAGATCAGAAAAGTCTCCTACGACTTTGAGCTGATTTATGCCTTGGGATCGAACCTGGGAATGTCCTCGCCCGAGAGCCTTTTGGAACTGATAGAGGCGTGCGAAAGATATGGAATGGACGCAATAAGCACAGGAGTTGTTCTCGCCTGGGCCACCGAAGCCTACGAGCGCGATATGATCACGCCCCAGGACACACTGGGCATACCGCTCCACTGGAACGATGCGAAAGGATACCTCAAGGCCATAGACTACATAGTCGAAATGCCAAACGAGTTCTATGCAACTTTGGCCCAGGGTGTGGAACTTGCTTCTGCCCGATACGGTGGCCAGGAGTTTGCCATGACACTTGGCAAAAACGAGGTTGCAGGATATCACACGGGGCCAGCATCGATCATCGGCCAGACTGTGGGAGTTCGGCATTCTCATCTGGATAATGCAGGTTACAGTATCGATCTGAAGGCCGCAAAGAAACAACTTGACCCCGAAGAGATGGTCGATGCCATAATCAAGGAAGACGACTCAAGAGGCGTCTTCAACTCCCTGATTGGATGTCTCTTTGCAAGGGGCGTCTACACCGACGAGAACATCATCGAGGCTCTGGGATCTGTGGGCATAGAGAAAACAGAAGAAGATCTGGAGATTCTTGGCCGAAGGATCTTTGAAGAGAAGTATAGGTTCAAGAGACGAGAAGGCTTCGATCTGGACAAGATCAGGGTTCCTCAAAGGTTTTACCAGGTCGTGACCACCATGGGCATGGTTGATCCAGAGACAGTGGAGACCATGATGGAGATATACCGCAAGCGTAGAGGGTGGTAACGTGGCAAATTCTCCAAAAAGAGGC
>CAZXBV010000253.1:0-2400 GCA_964639155.1 uncultured Methanotrichaceae archaeon | reverse complement strand
CAAGTTTTAGCGTGGTCCGGCCCGATCCGAGAAAACCAATCGGCCCAGGGGTTCGCGAGGCGATTGGGCGGGACCGTTCCGAACGACAACTTTCTGACCGTAGAGGGGCTTGCCATCGACCTTCACCAAACTCCTGCGATCTTTTCGCCGCAGTGAGGACATTTCCCCCCAATTATCCCACTTTTCGCCACCTTGAAGGCGAACCTTTCCACGAGGGGAGTTTTGCACTTCGGGCATACGGTGTCTTCATCTTCTCCAGGAATGTTTCCTCCGTAGACGTAGTTTAGGCCAGCCTCTTTCCCGATCCTTATCGCACGCCTTATGGTCTGGGCAGTGGTGGGTGGCGCATCTTTCAGCTTGTAAATCGGATAGAAGGCAGTCACATGCCAGGGTATATCTTGGCTCACGCCTGCGAGGAACTGGGCAATCTCCCCAAGCTGGGCGTCTGAGTCGTTGTAGCCTGGAATGATAAGCGTCGTCACCTCGACCCAGATTCCCAAGTCCCACATCAGTTCTATCGACTTTTTGACTGGCTCTTGCCTCGCGCCGCAAACCTTTTTGTAAAACTCGTCGTCGCCCTTGAGGTCTATGTTTATGGCGTCAAGATAAGGCTCGATGGTCCGGGCGGCCTCTTCGGTCATGTAGCCGTTGCTCACGAATACGTTCTTTAGGCCTTTCTCCTTGGCCAGCTTGGCAACATCGAGAGCGTACTCGAAGAATATCGTGGGTTCGGTGTAAGTGTAAGCTATAGAAAGGCAACTTGCTTCGAGTGCCTGCGAGATTACATCTTCTGGCGAAACGTAATCTCCCATGATCACGCCCCTATTTGAGGGCATCTGGGATATGTCGGCATTCTGGCAATGGAGGCATCTGAAGTTGCACCCAACGGTTGCGATCGAGTAACTGAGGTGGCCTGGCATGAAGTGGTAGAGTGGCTTTTTTTCTATGGGATCGGCGTGCATTGCGATCAGCTTTCCGTACACTAAAGTCTCAAGAACTCCGTTTTGGTTCTCTCTAACGCCGCAAATTCCTCTTTTATCGGGCTTTATCCGGCACCTGTGGTTACAAAGCCCACATCGAACGTCGCCGCCTTCTAACTTCTCATAAAACATGGCCTCATTCATGATAGACACGCTCCCTAAACCTAAGAAATATATGTTTATCATATAAATGGTTCTCTGTTGTTTTGTGAGGGGCGAGTACACGAAATCAAAATATATAATGTTATATAATACCCACACTGAACTTAGTGAGGGCACAATTCCGATAGATTGAGCAAATTCAAATTTACATATACAAGATTATTGCTTTGTCATTATCACAAGAAGATGCACATAATAATCCAATATCGTCGGCATTGATACGCCAGTGTTATAGATATTTACTTATTCAGCTTTTAAGAATTTAGATCAACTCCAATCATAGGAGGGTGGTTTAGATGAAAAAATACCTTTATGCGATCGGTTTTGTCCTTCTCGTGATTCTCGCCTCTGTGGTGGCATTCGCGATTGGTCCAAACGAAGATTCCGCCATCCCAGCTGAAACAGAAGGTAAGTATCTCGAAGATCAAGACGTATTGTTCCAGGTATCGACGATAGATGCTCTTCTCTTGAGCGTCTACGACGGCGTTCTTCCGGTAGGCGAACTCAAAGATCACGGAGACATGGGTATTGGGACCTTCGATCGGCTCGAGGGCGAGATGGTCATGATTGACAGAGAATGTTACCAAGTCAGGGTTGATGGCAGGGCATATCTGGTCGAGGACAATGTCACAACGCCCTTTGCCACGGTCACTTTCTTTGAGGCTGACGAGATCGTCCCAATCGATGAAGCTGTGAATTACACCCAGTTCGGTGAGGTTATCGAGAAACATTTTCCCTCTGAGAACATCTTTTACGCGATCAGGATCGATGGAACGTTCCCTTACATGAAGACCCGGAGCGTTCCTGCTCAGGAGAAGCCTTATCCGAAATTGGTCGATGCTGTTCAGAACCAGACGGTCTTTGAGTTCTATAACGTCTCCGGGGATGTGGTCGGTTTCTGGAGTCCTGAGTTCGTGGACGGAATCAACGTTCCCGGGTATCACTTGCACTTCATTTCAGACGACAGGACAACAGGCGGCCACATACTGGATTTTGAGGCCGAAAGCGTAAAGGTAGAGCTCGACCTGACCTCCAATATATTCATGGCTCTGCCGACTGAGGGCGACTTTTACAGCGTCGATCTCACCCAGGACCTCCAGTCCGAGCTGGAAACGGTGGAAAAGTAGTGACGGCAAGAAGGAAATGTGGCGAGGGTATGGCGAGGAGAGGTGAATTCGCTAATCTGGTCCCGAGTCGATCCTTTACGGCCCGAACTTGGCACCTTCTTCCATCATTTTTTGACTTCGTTGGCGATGTA
>CAZXBV010000252.1:0-2405 GCA_964639155.1 uncultured Methanotrichaceae archaeon | reverse complement strand
GTGTCAATATCTACACCCCGCCTGTGCCGGATCTCGCGCGCAAGTTGCGGGTTAATCGCGTTCTCGAACTGGGCGGGCCAGTCAAGCTCGTCTCTTGCAACGGCCATCTTGTGGTCCCAGGCGCGAGCTCTCTCTTTTACATCGGGCTTGGCAAGATCGGCTGAGTGTGCCGCGATCCTCGTCACCATCGTCCCCTCGAAGATGTCTTCTTTGGTGGGAAGATCCAGGTGCTCGCTCGGGGTTGTGGCACAGAGGAAGTCTGCGCCGTACATCCCGGCTATGGTCCCGCCGATGGCAGCGGTTATGTGATCGTAACCGGGCGCGATATCTGTCACAATGGGCCCCAGGAGATACAACGGCGCGCCGTTCGTGACGTATTTCATCGCCTTGACGCTGGTTTCGATCTCGTCGGCGGCAACGTGGCCGGGACCTTCGACCATCGCCTGAACTCCTGCTTTTCTTGCCCGGTCGGCCAGCTCGCCCAGCATTATGAACTCCATGTATTTGGCCCGGTCGCTGGCGTCCTCAATACAGCCGGGCCTCATCCCATCGCCCAGGCTCAATGTCAGATCGTGCTCTTTTGCTATGTCGAGGAGATGATCGAACTCGGCGTAGTAAGGGTTATCCTCGCCAGTCTCGCTCATGTATTTGAGCGTGAGTGAGCCGCCTCGGCTTACGACGCCCATGATCCTTTCGCTCTGCTTGAGCCGCTCAAATGAGTTCAGGTTGACGCCCACGTGAACTGTGACGAAGTCAACTCCGTCGTTGGCTTGTTTTTCCAGGGCGTCGAACATCCCTTGTGACGTGAGCGCGCCTTCGATTTCGGCCTGGTAGATGGGGACCGTTCCCACCGGGATCGTCACGGCTTTGAGTATCTCTCGCCGGATTTCGTCTAGATTCCCGCCGGTGGATAGATCCATCACGGTGTCGGCCCCGGCCTCCATTGCCACCACCGCCTTTTCGACTTCGTCTTTGGGGTCTGCCAGGTCTTTTGAGGATCCCAGATTGAGGTTCACCTTGATGGTGAGGGATTCGCCTACTCCTAAGGGTTCAACATCTTTGCGATTTGGGCGATGGAGGTTTCTTAGTATCACCACCCGGCCTTTGGCCACAAGACGTCTCAACCCTTCCGGGTCGACGCCTTCTTTTCGGGCCACCAGCTCGATCTCGTCGGCGATCCTGCCAGCCCTTGCTTCTTCCATCAAACTCATGGTACCAACTAACTAAATATTGAAATACTTTGAAGCGAACATTACCTATGGTGTGTTTTTCATGGTCGAAGTGCATAAGGTTAACGGAGGTCGCCGGGAGCACGAAGGAAACGTCTACCTGATCTTGGACGAAGTCTCGGTGTTGATCGATGCCGGAATGGATCCAGAGATTGCGATCGAGAATATAAAGAAATACATCGATCCAGAACGAATCGAGTTCATCCTTCTCACCCACGGCCACCATGATCATACTGCAGGGGTTCCGGCGCTTAAAGAGGCGACCGGTGCCAAAGTTATGATGCATGGGGCAGAAATTGGTGATATAGGAGACGACATATCCACAGGTGCCTATCTTTACAAGGAAGATCCTGCCGAGTTCGATGTGGATGGGACTCTTGACGAGGGCGACATCATAAACTTGGGCGAATGGAAACTGGAAGTTATACACACGCCAGGCCATTCAGCAGGTTCGGTAGCTCTCTACGAGCGCAAGTCCAAGGTTCTTTTCTCTGGCGACACGATTCTTCCTCACGGAAACATCGGGAGAACCCGCCGCGCCGACGAGGAGGTTTGGGACCTGGTCGATTCGATCGAAAAGCTGGCCGCTCTTGATGTGGAAGTGCTGTATCCCGGCCACATGGAGCCGACCGAGGAGGATGCAGAAGAGCAGATACAAGGCAGTCTCAAGTTCGCAAAGAGTATACACTAATCCAGCCGGTGATCCCGATTGGATCGGGCGGATCCGGCGGGTCGAGTAAGCCGAGTGCGCCGAGCGGCACGGGACCGCCGCCTATTTTTGTCTTCCCGAAGGAATGGACCAGTCATGCTCGACGACGTATTCGATCTTGCTTTCTTGGTCGGCTTCTTTGCGGCCTCTGTGATCCGGGCCGTTTGTCTTGCGAGGACGCCGCACTGGTGGCGAAAGCGCGAGAAGGTTGCAGACGACCGCGAGAGGGGACAGGACAAGCCGCTTATGATCCTCACCACTGTGGGCATGATAATCGTTCCATTCCTCTACCTCTTCACGACCCGGCTGGACTTTGCGGACTACAGCCTGCCATCTTTGGCAAGCCTCGTTGCAGGCTCGCTTGGAGCTGCCCTTTTCCTCCAGGCTCTGAGGCTTTTGTGGCAGTCGCACGCGGACCTTGGTGAGAGTTTCTCGCCGGAGTTGAAGCTGAGGACGAAACACGCGCT
>CAZXBV010000251.1:0-2411 GCA_964639155.1 uncultured Methanotrichaceae archaeon | reverse complement strand
TTTCATCAGGCCGAGGGCGCAAGGGATCATGGGGTCGCCAAGTTCTGTGATGGCCCTCAAGGGATCTGTCTTCATGCTTCCAAAATGGGCGCCGCAACGAAGCATGGCCTGATCGATGATCTCCTGTTTTAGTTCCAAAGGATTTTTGTGCAGGCTGCTGCTCACGGTTCCTGGATACCCAAGGGCCTGCATCACGGCCATCGCGGTGGTGGTGCCGCCTGCAATAGATTCGCCTATGAAGATACAGTCTGAAAGTGTGGCAAGTTTCCTTCCCAAGAGCGTGGCCCTGTCGATGATATCTGCAGCGTTTGGAACTGCAGTTTCAAACCTGATGTCTCTTCCAGCAGAGCCGTTCATGTCAACGTAAGGCACCACTGGTTTTTGTCGAAGTCCGCTGGTCACAAAAAGAGACGGAATCTTCGCCAGCGTAAGGGCGGCCCTGGTCACTGCGGCAGGGGTGGTCGCGCCCTCTGGAGAATTTGGAATTTCTGGGATCGTCACGATCTTGTTTAGCTCGACCAATTCTGCGTCGGCACTTGGCGTGTAATCGGTAAGATCAGGAGACGACCCTGCGGCGCTGAGCCCCGGTATCTTTCCGGTGTCGGTATTGGACAAAACGCAGAGGAAGAGAGGCCGCTCGGGCCGGTAATCGAAGTTGGGATAGATCCAGTCAGACATAGCCGGAAAGGAGTTGGTGCCGTATAAATAATCAACGCCATATAACTTAAAATAAATCAAATTCATTTGACTGGCGGTTAAGCCGATTTGCCACAGGTACGATGGATTCAAAATAGATGATCAAGTTCGGGATGTTCTGGTGCTGGTATCGTCGTCGACTTGAATCGTCTCTGGACTCAAAATATGGTGGTCAGCCTCGCGCCGTTGGCCCAAAAGAGATGTGATATTGACCTAATAGTGATGCAACTTTGGCCTAAAAGAGATTAACCTCCACGATCTTTCCTTCTTCGATCCCTTCCATCTCTTCTGGAACGAGGACGTACCCTCCTGCCTTTGCAACTGAGCTTAAGATGCCAGCGCCGGTGGTCATGATAGGCGCGGCCCTGCCCCCATCGAGAATTACCCTTGCAAAGGTGATGTATCCGGGCCTGGAGACGATCTTTTCGGCGAGCATGGCTTTGACCCTTGAGGGATCGTCCCGAAGGTGGGCCAGCTTCTTGACGAGAGGCCTGACAAAGAGGAAGAGTGCCGCAAGCGCTGCCACCGAATATCCAGGAAGGCAGACTACAGGCGTTTCGTCTATGAAGCCAAGAGCTGTGGGCTTTCCCGGGCTTAGCCTCACACCATGAGCCAGGATCTCGCCAAGTTCGGCTACGGCCGGAGGAACGTAGTCTTTTTCGCCAACAGACGTCCCGCCGATTAGGAGAATCAGATCCGCCTCTTGGTTGGCCAGGATCGCTTCCTTCACTTGGGCGGGATCATCTTCAACGATCGGGGCTCGCAAGGGAATGCCGCCCCAGCTTCTCACGTAAAGTTCGGCCATGATGCCGTTGGTTTCGTATGCTTGGCCTGGCCGAAGTTTCTGGCCGGAAAGGGAAGGGGCAAGTTCGTTTCCTGTGGGGATTATGGCAACCCGGGGCCGTTCCCAAACCTCTGCTTGGTCCATGCCAAACGACGCCAAAAGGGCGATATCTGGCGACCTTAGAACGTGTCCTTTTTCAAAGACGAGTTCGCCTTCTTTTACATCTTCACCAATTTGTGCCAGGTTTCTGTGGGGATGGACTTCTGCTGATATCTCCACAAGGTCGCCCCGAAGGACAACATCCTCTTTCATGACGACGGCATCGAACGCTTCTGGCACTGGCATTCCTGTCCTTACGGGCGCGCATCTGCTCTGGCCACTTTCATCTTCCAGATCCAGATAGACGGGGTTGAGAAGGCTTGCGCCTCTCGTGTCTTCAGACCTGACGGCATATCCATCCATGGCTGCGCGATTGAAACCTGGAAGGTTCACGGGCGACGCGATATCGTAAGATAGGACTCTTCCAAGAGTCAAATCTAATGAAATTGATTCAGTCCGTCCGACCGGTCTGCACCGCTCCAGAAGGGCGCTGGAGGATTCCGATACGCTGGCGAGTTGTTTGAACATGATCCGACCCGACCTCCATTGTGAGTGAATGAGTGGTTTTACATCAACCTTTGCGAATACTCGTGAAAACTGATATATATGTCTCAGCCGATGTTCCCGCAGAAATCCTGCTCAATATAGTCGAGAACCAATTAGACGACACCCAATTGGTATCTCTCCACAATAGTGCTTAAAGATACGAATAGGTCAAATCTCAAACTCCTACGAGTTTGAGATTTATCCAAAAAGTATCGTTAAACACTATAACGTAAAAATTACGTCACTCTCAGAAGGTGGATATTGGATGTCAGCTGTTGATTGGCTG
>CAZXBV010000250.1:0-2417 GCA_964639155.1 uncultured Methanotrichaceae archaeon | reverse complement strand
GGGCAAACCTATCTGCAAATATATCAAGTATGCGGAATCGCTCTCCAGACAGAAAACGAGCGACTATCGTCGAGAACCGATTAGATGAAACTAATCGGTTCTCGAAAGATTAGTGCTTAACGATACGAATAGGCCAAATTTCAAACTCTTATGAGTTGGAGATTTGTCCGAAAGGTATCGTCAAACACTATAAAACGAAGAGCCAACGATTGGCACACACCGTTAAGCGCGCCATTACCATCTGCGCAACCATTTTTTATACTCTCATCCAATCCGTGCCCAAATAGCCAAGACGGCTAATTTTGGTGGAAGCCTTGGACCTCGTCTAAGGCGATCCAGCCTGCGCTTCCGCCCATCCGTCCTTCCATGTCAGATATGAAGAACGCTAGGTTCGTTATGTTATCCCAGTCCAAGTTTTCTTCACATGGGGCACCATTGCCTGGGCTCTTGCACTCGAAATCGTCGAGTTTTGCCCTCAATTGAGTCCAGTCGTCGGAAATCGGGACCGTGCCCCACGAGTAGCCAAATACGGTCCCGTTTCTGTCGGTCAGTCTTGCCTCGATCGCGTTCTGAGCGCCGCCGTTTCTGTAGAAGAAACCGATCTCCTCAGCAGAAGAGATGTTATCCTGGTTTGCAGATACGTTCTTGGAGATTCCGACCCATCCATCACGGACGAGGTAGTAAGACATTTTGATGGCGTTTTTGCTCACTCCATTTGTCGAATCGATCTCGACTTGGGTTGTGCCCATCCGATCTTTGTAGGCGCGCCATCCACTTTCCATGTGATCGACTAATCTTGGTTTCAGAAGGGCTACAAAGATCATAGCGGACCTTTCGCCGACCTCATTTTTAGCAACGAGTTTGTAGACCGTGCTATTCCGAGGAACAAAAGTTGCATTGCTTTCTGCAGTGATGCTTATTGGGCCAGGATATAGCATTATTTCCGAAGCGTTGGCGACAGACCAGCTCAAGGTTACAGGTTCGCCCAGGTTCATGGAAACGATATCGGACTCGAACCTGTTGATTGTGGGTGGGCTCATTGTATTGAACTTCCATATTGGACTTGCAGCGGTCTTAAAGAGACGATTTGTTGCGGTTATTTGCCAGTAATATGTGGTTTTGGGCGCAAGGGGATGGATCAACTCTATAGATGAATTACCACCTTTGCCATCGGTAGATCTTCCGACCAGGTTCATATAATCCACATCAGAACCCAGCCAAAAGTCGTAGACTACCTGAGAGTTTGGGCTCAATCGGGATATCAACGGAATTTCAAAGCTTGATCCGATCCAGCGAAAGGTGGGGTTGAGCTCAACTTCAGTGGCGTTGTTTTCAGGAAAGAGCGCCTCAAGGGCAGGGGGCGCAGGGCTGATCGCATAAGCTATCGAGATTGCAATCAACATTATCAAGGCACCCGTAGCCATCTGGTGACGGGAGATGTACTTATCTACATTCTCTGCAAATTGCATAAATTTCTCGAAAGGATTGATCATCCTAAATGCGCAAGGAAACCCCGTCCTTTCAGGTCGGGGAAGAATTGCGCCCTCCATCTTATGACAGTCAACATAGTCAAATCCAACACTTTTGCAGTCTGTGTAATCCATTTCCCAGATACGATATTATGCAAACTGACATTCTCTTTCGAGTATCCACCTACATAACTCAAACCATGTTTGGCATGTCTTACTAATGTCCCACTTGTCAACCCCATTCCACCACCACTAGAATAGTGTTTGACAATACCTTAATAGTTTTGCCAAAACATTCAACCGAATTTGCTTTTTTCTGTGAACTAAACCTCATGGGCTGCTGAAGAGAACATATAAGTTGCAGTTCTGGTGTGTGGTCACATATGATCAAATTTGAATTCAGAAAGGCCGCCAAAGAAGACATCCCTAGCTTGGTTAAGCTGTGCAAGGAGACTGTCGTAGAGGTCTACGGTAAAGTCTTGCCTTGGGAGAAATTGGAGCCTTGGGCCGAAGGCGACATGGTCGAAGAGGTGGTCAACAAGCAGTGGCAAAAAATGATCGTGGCTGAAAACGCGGATGAATTAGTCGGAGTTGCTGCAAGATCTGACGACAAGGTAGACCTTCTTTGGGTCCATCCAACCCACCACGGAAAAGGCGTAGGAAGCGCTCTGCTGGATGTTATTGAGGCGGAGATGAAGAAATCTGGGTACGACCTCGGAACGCTGGAATGTTTCAGCGATAACGACCGTGCCATGGGCTTCTACCAAGCCAAAGGCTGGAAGATCCTCTGCGAAGAGATGGACGAAGAGGCAGGCGCCTTGAAGACAAGGATGACAAAGGTGCAGACTAAAGAGAACGGGCAGGGATGACGACAAACATGCCCTGACGTCCTACGCGACAAACGAAAGAACGGAGAACAGGGCAATAATCGATGCGATGATTCTGCAG
>CAZXBV010000249.1:0-2418 GCA_964639155.1 uncultured Methanotrichaceae archaeon | reverse complement strand
TAATGTGAGCTGCAAATGTCGTTTATATGTGTCATTTCTTTCCGCATAACTGCACAATTCCATCGTCTTATCGGCGAATATATCTGGCACCTATAATGAATTGACTTAATTTTATATAAATTTTATTCGACCCATACCCGCTTAGATGAGTAGGGACAACTTTTTCAGAAAGAAAAACCACATAAAATAGTGGTCGATTGGCTTTGCCCTGGCAAGAGCCAGTTGCATGTCAAGGTGATGCGAGGCGATGAGATGACTGAGATCGAGGTAGATTGTCGGGACCAGAACTGTCCCGTTCCTTTGGTGGAGACACGAAAAGCTCTGAAGAAAGCATCTCCTGGCGACGTGGTAGAAGTAGTGGGAAACCATCCCGCCTCCAAAAAAGAGATTCCAATGGCCGTAGAGGCCCTGGGCCTGGAGCTTCTTAGCCTGGACGAAGAGGGCGAAGAGTGGCGAATTCGAATCCGGCGATGACCGATATGAGTGACTCAATGGGTGTGAAAGAGTTGATCGAACTAAAATGGGATTCTAGGGAAATCGAGTTTGGTGGGGTGGAAAGATGGTCGAGAAGGTTACCATAATCGTTCACAGTGGCGATTTGGACAAGATCTATAGCGCACTTATCATCGGCAACGGCGCTCTTGCCATGGGAATGGACGCCTCCCTTTTCTTCACCTTCTGGGGCCTTCAGCGCCTCAAGAAAGGCGACCTGGAGAAAGGGCCTCTTTCCAAGATGAACATGCTGGGCTTGGGTTCTTGGATGATGAAACGACGGATGAAAAAGGCCAACGTGGCGCCGCTGGAAACGCTCCTTCAGGACTTCAAGGATCTTGACGGCAAGATAATCGCCTGTGAAATGACCATGGAGGTCATGGGCATGAGAAAAGAAGATCTGCACGAGGACGTGATAGACGAATACGGAGCTGTTGGGACCTACATCAAGGAAGCAAATGAGTCGGCGATAACTCTCTTCATCTAAAACAGAATCGATTTTGAATTTTGGATTTTTTACAATCACAGGAGGTTTTGAGATTGTTTGAGACCACCATTTACCTGGACAACGCATCCACCACCAGGCTGGACGAAAGGGTGCTCGATGTCATGACACCCTATTTCTTTGAGACCTATGCAGTTGCCACTTCCCAGTTTGGCTACTCGATGGGCATCGAGGCAAAAGATGCCCTCAACGAGTCCCGGGAAAAACTGGCAGGAACACTGAAAGCCGGGCCTGAAGAGTTCGTCTTCACTTCGGGGAATGCCGAGTCTGGCAACATGGCCCTAAAAGGCGTTGCGTCAAACCTTGGAACGAAGAAGGGAAAACACATAGTGATCTCCAAGATTGAAGATTTCTCGGTCCTTCACAGCGCAAAATACCTCGAACGTGAGGGTTTCAAGGTAACTTACCTCGACGTGGACGAGACCGGCATCATCGACCTGGATCAGCTCCAGAACTCCATAACCAAAGAGACCATCCTGGTCTCAGTCCAGCATGCCAACCAGGAAATAGGGACTGTCCAGGACGTTGAGGCCATAGGCCAGATCTGTTGGGACCGACACGTCCTGTTCCACACAGATGCAACTCACACCTTCATGAGGGTTCCATTGGACGTGGAAAAGGTGCCTTGCGATCTCATCACGATCTCGGCCCACACAATTCACGGGCCCAGGGGCGTTGGAGGGCTTTACGTTCGAGAAGGGACGCCCATCTCTAAATGGATGGATGGAGGCTACCAGGAGTTTGACCTTCGAGGCGGGCTTGAGAACATACCAGGAGCTGTGGGATTTGCCAAGGCCGCAGAGCTTGTAACCCCTGACGAGAACGAGCGGCTGGCGAAGATGAGGGATCGACTGATCGACCGGGCCCTAAAAGAAATTCCACACGTCACCCTGAACGGTCACCCCAAGAAAAGAACGCCCCAAAACGCCAACGTGACCTTCCACATGGTCGAGGGCGAGTCGATCACGCTCCACCTGGACATGAGAGGATTTGCCGTGAGCACGGGATCTGCCTGTTTTAGCCGATCGTTAGAGGCAAGTCATGTGATCATGGGGATAGGCGGCGATCACGAAAGAGCACATGGTTCTGTGAGGTTCACTTTTGGCAGGTACAACCAGATGGAAGATGCAGATGCGGCCGTTGACGCCGTCTCTGAGATTGTCGAGAACTTAAGGAAGATCAGCCCCTTGGGCAAAGGAGGATTTTGATTGACCAAATTTCCTTATAGCGACCTGGTGCTGGAGCATTTCAAGCACCCAAGAAACGTGGGCGAGATAGAAGACCCCGACGGAAAAGCAGTGGAGGGAAGTCCTGCTTGTGGTGACATGGTGGCAGTACACATCAAGGTGAGTGAAGCGACCAAGGTCATCACGGACATAAAGTTTCAGTCTTACGGCTGCGCGTCGAACATCGCAACCGGC
>CAZXBV010000248.1:0-2434 GCA_964639155.1 uncultured Methanotrichaceae archaeon | reverse complement strand
AGATGAAATCGCGGGCTTTGTAGCAGATGACTTATAGTCGAGAACCGATTATATGTGTCTAATCTGTTCTCGCCAGAATAGTGTTTAGCGATACGAATAGGACAAATCTCAAACTCTTACGAGTTAGAGATTTGTCCGAAAGGTATCGTTAAGCACTATACTTGGGATGCTCCATTAAGTATCAAGTCTAAGGTTCATGATTATAATCGATCTGATCCTTCTGGACATGTTCTCTGATGGTCTCAAAATCCACAAAGTGCATCCCCGCCACCTCTCTTAATTCTCTGGCGATAAAGCCTTCTGTGGACAAGACTAGCACTCTCTTTCCACGTGCTCTGAGCAGTTTGAGGGGGCGTTCGAAATCGCCATCGCCACTCATGAGCACTGCCATGTCATAATTTTCGACAGTGTTGAACATGTCAAGAACGATTTCGATATCAAGATTGGCCTTCCTAACCACACGACCATCGTTCTGAACGATGTTCTTGAGTTCTTTGGTTATGACTGAATAGCCAATACGGGTCAACGCCGACAAAAAGGCTTGCTGCCTATCATCGGGAGGTTGTTCTTCTCCAACATAATAAAAGGCGTCAACGATTTCCCCTTGGGTTTTAGACTCGATCCACTTCAGAAGCTTATGCAGATCGATCCACCACCGTAGGGTATCTTTCTGCATGTAAAAGATATTTGCACCATCTACAAATATTGACACTCTCATTTATTTATCTCTCCTAATTTATCACACGCGCGATGATGCATAACCCGTAGATTTCTTGCTCATCGACTTCTAGCTTTGTATTATTATACGAGTTGAAAATACACGTAAAAATAGATATAGTTTGCTACAGCCAACTTCGCCACTCAACAGACTCCACCTTTGTAGCGTTGCTGCAGGCTCTTGGGCCATCGCACGTTACAAATGCACCCATCACCACGAAGGATAGCTCGTCTGCGTCAAATCTCAGAAATGGCACTTTGGAACGGCACTTTAGAGCAGCATATTGAAAACAGGATTTCGGTGCAGAAATTCTGTACTGAAGTTCCAAGAGATGGAAAAGGCGCCAAAGCACTTCTCGTCATGAGGGGCGCCCAATTTCAGAAGGGCAAAATAGCCCAGATCAGAACTCTTCTTCGCTCTGACCAAGGAGCATCTGCTCGACCCAGTCCCAGTCGTGGTCGTAGATGTGAGCCGAAACGCTCAGAGTTGCGATGGAACCGGGCTTTATTCCCGCCATCTCAGATACGCGATCCAAGAGCCGGGTCAGGCCGTAGAGGTTGGCGGGATACGCGCCTGCAAAGTCGTGGCTCCTGAAGAGCGCGGTGAGATGGAGCCGCCCTTCGCGAACCTTGAAGTCGTCCACGATCATACACGGGATCTCGTCTTTCGCCGTATCGATTGAGGGAATCCAGGTGACTGCGGTGGCCCTTCTGGTGTTGGGATTGGCTTTGATCCTTCTTGCCACGTAGTCTATCTGATCAATGGGATCTGAATCTCCAGGCGCGTTCCAGCTTCGGAGCCTCTCGCCATATGTGTACTCGAACCCAGGGTTCTCGCCAGTTATTAGCTGCTCTGCATACTCTTCCAGCCTTGCCTCATTCCAGGAGTACTCGTCAGGGATCATATCTTCGCGGGGTTTTTCTACCACCACCAAGAGGTCCACCAACTCTCGCGTCCTCGTTCCTCTCTCGTCTGTGATCAAATCGCCCTGCCGCCAGATCAGATTGAGCCCGCGACGCCAAGCTTCTGGAATGGTCTTTGCCCTGATGATTCTTCCAACCCTCATGAAATCAATCCAGAAGAGAGTGATTCGGCATGATAAAAATACGTTGAGATGCATCAAGATAATAGTTGGGATGTGCGCCAAAGCTGGAAAGAAATATGACCCGTAAAAAGCTGGCACCGGCTCGCAAAGAAGGGCATTCCACATATAAAGAAGCGGCCCGTCTTTCATATCAGAGGCATTTCGATCATGGCCGATTTTGAATGGGAGCTTGCAGACGCCTTAAACCAGTTCTTCGATCGAGAAGAGATCAAAGCCATAGCCTACAGGCTCAAACAGAGCAGGTATACTTCTCAGGTAGTAGACCTCCTCGTCGACTCGATTCATCCCCGATATTACCTCGCGATAGAATGCAAAAGCTTGGACGCGAGAAAGGCCAAGACTCTGTACTTCTCCCAGCACTTCTCGAAGGCCAGAGGCGCACATCAGGTCGACCGGGCAGAAGAGTTCATCTCGATATCGGGCCGCCGAGGGATATTGGCCGTCGAGCTTAGACGCGGCGCAGGAAATCCAAAGTGCGCGCACCTTGTCCCCTGGGACGTGGTGATCAATTGCTTCAGATCAGAGGTGCCCGGCCTCTCTGTAGAGCAGATCGAGACGTATCCTTGCCTTGCAAGAAGCGGCAGATCATACTTGATAGAAGGAGACGAGCT
>CAZXBV010000247.1:0-2445 GCA_964639155.1 uncultured Methanotrichaceae archaeon | reverse complement strand
GTTTAGTCTCGCTTAGCCGTTTGCAAGCCACGGCCTTTAGGCCGTGGTAGTTGACAGAATCTCTGTTCTAGAGACTGGCTGAGATAATAGGTTTTGCGCTCCAAACTTTCCGCCTGAATTGACCATTTGACCCGTTCGGGTCTTCCAAGTCACATTTTCCAGTTGAGATGGAAAAAGTTCCAAAGTCAGAATGTCCCGGATGCATTGGATTCTGAAAAGGTCTACCACCAGGCATCTAACATATCCTCAAAGAAAGATCTTTTCGGCTCTGACCAGACCTGTGGCGGCAAGATCTCCGTTGAAGTCAAGTTCAAGAACTCAATATAAAGTGAATCGTTCATCAAATATCCAATATAGGGAACCTGTCGGGAATCATTGTAAAACTCGTCCAGTGCAGACTGGTTTGAAAACACAGCTCCGCCACTGAGAATGGCGTTCAGCTCTGCGATATCTTCAGTGTCGTTAGGTGCCAAAGGATCATCCGATATGGTTTGGGACACACTGTCCAATATCAAAGGATCGTTCTGAGCCGAAGCTGGCAACGTGAAAGAGAGCACGATCAAGAAGAAAACGAGGACGAGCGACATTTTCGGCCACCACAAACAATAAATCGATTAAGCCCCGGGCGTGATTCGAACACGCGACCTAGTGATTACAAGTCACTCGCTCTAACCAGCTGAGCCACCGAGGCACGCGCTTAATCGTTATTTTCGATTCACCATGTGAACTACCCCACCCAAAAGAGCGGAGGTTCCTGATCCGTCACCAGAGCTTACATCACTGTGATGTGATGTAGAGTTTCGCCCCATCCCCGAAACGAGTATGTTTCTTGAAGCGTTTTAGTCTCTATCACAGACAAACCAGCGAAGCGGGCGTATCCGATTATTATCTTAAATAGTTATCGTATGGCCAGATATGTGGAAGGACTCCACACCGTCCTTTCCGCACCAGCTAGTTAAAAATATGGGGCCCATGAGCTCCTTTGCTAACTAGGGTTCAAAGTCACCTATTTGAGAAAGGTTGTGCTCAGACGGGGGGTTAAGGCCATTTCTCTGAGGGGAACAGTCGAAGGGGTCCTCTACTCTTCGTCTTTGGTGCCTTTCTCAGGTTCAGAGACCTTGTTTCTATCGATAGTTTTGCTCCTGTCAGGCTGCTGATGTAGCGCACTTCCAGCCTTCGCGTTCAGGGCGTACATGTACTCTTGGAACTCCACCCTCCCGTCAGGACCGGTAGCAGACCCTTGATCCTGGAGATTCAGGGACGTTTTGAACTCACGCCACCACCAGTCCGACCTCATTTCGGCGCAGGAAAGGCGGCGTCCAAGGATCGTTGTATTGCATGAAGAGGGGGTCGCCCCGAGTTTCTATCCCATGAGTTTCCAGTGTATCTTTCAGGATGTCGAGATGTTTCATGCGACTCACCTCGTTGGCGTATCCAGAGAAGGTTATCACCGCCATCGTCCTTTTGTTGATGAGTTCGATATTCACTTGATCATCCAAGGGTTGAGGCGACCCATCCAGATCGAACCCTTCGGGCATGACGAAAGCCATGAATCCTTTTCCGTCTTCTTTCCCGGTGACGACTGGTGCCGTCATCTCAATCTTCTTTTCGTCCTCGTTAGAACCGGATATGTAGTTAAAGAGCTGGCCAAACCCCTGGTTTTGGCTTTCAGAAAGGGTTACGGCCCAGATCTGGTCGGAGTACTCCCTTATCTCAACATCGTTCTCGAAAGACTCGAGAACTTCGTAAGGCGGTTCTGACACTGCCATAGACATGTACACACCATAAAGTGTCCAAATGACGAGCACCACTAAGATCGTGGCGCCGACCATCTGGATTTTTGACATCTCGTGCATTGGCTCTACTCCATAATATCAAAATGATTTTCCAGTCCATCGTGGAGAAGGACGCTGGTTTTTTGGGATTTTTGAGAAGGGCGGTTTCAAGCGAGCAACCTTATAGTGTTATTTGACTATGAATATTTATACTTTTTTGGAGGGATCGTCATGTCATCCCTGTGATTTATGGTAACGATCCTCAAAAATCCGTCCACGGTGATGAGGTCTCCAGCATTCATCACGTCGACTGCGTTTGGAACCCCGGTGACACATGGGATTCCATCCTCCCTTGCTATTATGGAGCCGTGAATCAGCATCCCACCCCTACGCTCCACGATCGCCGCTGCCAGGGGTACAACGAAGGTCATGTTCGGATCGACAGCGTCCACCACCAGGATCTCTCCGGATTTGAAGCTGAAAAGATCCCGATCATCTCTAATGACCCTGGCCTTTCAGATGGCAACGCCCTGACTTGCTGGCTGGCCTACGAGCTGTCGTGCCTTCATAGAGGACAGAGCGGTCCCTGTTTCTTTTCGGGGCGCCGATTGGTTCTCACTAGTACATCATGGCTGATATAAACCCATAGATATGGCCGGATAAGCCGTTT
>CAZXBV010000246.1:0-2459 GCA_964639155.1 uncultured Methanotrichaceae archaeon | reverse complement strand
GGTGAATCATTTTTGAAGGTGCGTTTTTCTAGTAACATTGGCTGCCAAAATTGGCCGCTGAAGATCCCCTCTTAATCGAAAAATAGTGTGTTATCGCCTGAATTTTGCTCCAAGTCAGGACAACCCTTAACTACAAACTCCACCATAAATAAGAACAGAGAGGGTGTTACGAGACATGATCGATTCCAAATTCATCCGGCTCAAGGTTGTAGAGGCAGACCAAAGGGACGTAGGCAAGGGGATCATCCGAATAAGCGAAAGACAGATGGTCGAACTGGGCGTAAAAGAGTACGAGATGGTGATGGTCAAAGGCGAGAAAGTCACCAGCGCTCTTGCCGTCAAAGCCTATTCTACAGATGAACAGATGGACATCGTCCGGATGGATGGCCTGATCAGATCCAACACGGAATCGACGATAGGTCAGTTTGTGGAGGTCTTCAAGGCAGAGTGGAAAGAGGCAACGCACGTGACCTTTGCCCCCATGGGCAAGGGGATTCAAATCTCGGTCCCAAGCGATGCCTTGCTTAAAGTGTTCGAGGATCGGCCAGTTTGCAAAGGGGACGTGATATCTACCACTACCTTGAGAAGGCCTCCTGGCGAGTCTTTCGCAGGCAAAGACTCCATGTTCGATGAGATCTTCAAAAGGCCTTCTGGCCCAAAGGCGGCCTTTGGTCTTGGCGAGGTCAAGATGCGGGTCGTCTCGACCGAACCTGATGGCATCGTCAAGATAACGAAGAACACGCGGCTCGACTTACTTTCTGCGCCAATGGACGAGCGAGGCCCAGGTGACGTGGTTTACGAAGATCTTGGCGGGATGAAGCAAGCGATTCACCGGATTCGGGAGATGATCGAGCTTCCGCTCAAGCATCCTGAATTGTTTGACCGGTTGGGGATTGAGCCGCCCAGAGGCGTTCTTCTCCATGGGCCGCCGGGTACTGGAAAGACAATGCTCGCAAAGGCCGTCGCCAACGAGAGCAAGGCCTATTTCACCTCTGTAAACGGCCCCGAGATCGTCTCCAAGTATTATGGAGAGAGCGAAAAGGCGATCAGGAGCATATTTGAGGAATCTGAGAAGAACGCTCCTGCCATCATATTCTTGGACGAACTCGACTCGATCGCTCCCAAGAGAGAAGAGGTTTCTGGAGAGATGGAACGGAGGGTTGTGGCTCAGCTCCTTTCTTTGATGGACGGGTTAAAAGAGCGGACCAACGTGATCGTGATCGGGGCTACAAACAGGCCTGACGCCATCGATCCTGCGCTTCGAAGGCCGGGGAGGTTCGATCGAGAAATTGAGCTTGGGGTTCCTGATTTCGAGGGCAGGCGCGAGATTTTCCAGATACATACTCGCGGGATGCCTCTGGCTGAAGATGTCGATATAGATGAGTTTTCAGAAAAGACTTATGGGTTTGTGGGCGCGGACATTGCGGCTCTGACGAGAGAAGCTGCCATGAACTCTCTTCGACG
The DNA here is from genome assembly GCA_964639155.1 of uncultured Methanotrichaceae archaeon. Classification (GTDB taxonomy): domain Archaea; phylum Halobacteriota; class Methanosarcinia; order Methanotrichales; family Methanotrichaceae; genus CAYWZG01. The sequence continues at coordinate 995 of CAZXBV010000246.1, read as the reverse complement.
GGTTCTGCCTGAGATCGATCTTGACGAGCCGACGATACCAAAAGAGCTTCTTGAGGATCTGGTGGTGAGACGACATGATTTCGAGCAGGCTATGCGGGAAGTTCGGCCGAGTGCTTTGAGGGAGATTCTGATCGAGGTTCCGAACGTTACCTGGCAGGACATTGGAGGGCTCGAAGACGTAAAGCAGCTCTTGGTCGAAGCTGTGGAGTGGCCTTTGATCTATGGCGAGAACTTCAGGCGGCTTGGGATCGAAGCGCCCAAAGGCGTTTTGCTCTACGGGCCGCCAGGGACTGGTAAGACTCTGCTTGCAAAGGCGGTTGCAAACGAGAGCAACGCCAACTTCATCACCACCAAGGGAAGCGAGATTCTCTCCAAGTGGTATGGTGAGAGCGAAAGGCATATCGCCGAGATATTCAGGAGGGCGAGGCAAGTTTCTCCCACTATTGTGTTCTTGGATGAGTTAGACTCGATCGCTCCGGTGAGGGGTGGTGCCACAGGAGAGCCTCATGTGACCGAGAGGATAGTAAACCAGCTCTTATCCGAGATAGATGGGATGGAAGAGCTTCGTGGTGTTGTGGTGATCGCTGCCACCAACCGGCCTGACATAGTCGATCCGGCGCTTCTTCGGCCGGGCAGGTTTGACGAGTTGATCATGGTGCCGGTGCCGGATAAAGAGTCGAGGCGAAAGATCCTGGAGGTTCATACGGGGAGGATGCCTCTAGCCGAGGACGTGGATTTGGGTTTGCTTGTGGAAAGGACTGATGAGTATACCGGTGCCGATATCGCTTCTATCTGCAGGAAGGCAGGGAGGCTTGCGCTTCGGGAGAATATGGCCGCAGAGGTGGTAGAGCAGCGGCATTTCTTGGCTGCGTTAGAGGTGATTGGCCCATCAGTTACTCCCGATACTATGAAGTATTACACGAAGCTTTCACGTGAGCTGAGAAAGAAAGGGTCACGCGGGGTCGAAAAGGCGGTAGATGAGATGTGAAGTCTCT
>CAZXBV010000245.1:0-2549 GCA_964639155.1 uncultured Methanotrichaceae archaeon | reverse complement strand
CTTACACACAGCCCTTCCGTGACGGATCAAGTTGACATGAAAAGAACAGTACTTCTCACGAGGCACTATCTTCTCAAGAACGATTTGTGCGTCCTTTATGCTTGCGCCCTCTGGCACGAATCCAAGCCGTCTTGAAAGGCGGTTGACGTGAGTGTCCACTGGAAGACGTGGCATTCCAAAGCCAAACAGGAGGACTACCGCCGCGGTCTTGGGGCCGACGCCTGGAAGGGCGAGCAGATAATCTTGCGCCGCCTCTGGCCCCATCTCCGTCAGAAACTCAAGGTCGATAGACCCTGCATCGTTTCTGATCCGCTCAAGAGCCTCCTTTATCCTTCCTGCCTTGATGTTGGCAAGCCCCCCACACCTTATGTGGCCTGCAATCTCCTCGTCGGTAGCGCCAAGAAGCGTTTCGTAATCGGGATAAGCGCTCTTTAGTTTCTCAAAGGCCCTGTGTGTATTGGCAGAAGTGTTGTTCTGGGACAATATGGTGGTGACCAAAATGTCCACAGGCCCGGACTTGAGAGGCCCTGGAAGCCCATAAACACCTTCCAAGCGGCGTATACACTCGAAAAGTCGATCGCAAGCGTCTTTCGTCGCCATTTCCTTATTCATCCCTTTTGAGGTGGCTTATCTCGATGAAGTATTTGACGTGAGGTTCGACTTGGGGTAGAAATGGGGCGGATGCAGGGTAGAAGCTGAGTAGAAAGCTGCGATAAATTATTATCCGGTGCGCGTTTAAATTGAATGCGATGGACTTTGGCGAGCTCTACATGGAATCCATAGTCTTCAGTGACGTTTACCCCTTTCTCATATCCATCCTGATAGGGGCGCTCATAGGCACGGAAAGGGAACGCGATCTTCTCGAAAAAAATAAACGTGGCATTGCGGGCCTGCGCACTTTCATCCTGATCTCACTATTTGGAACCTTGTCAGCCGTCGTGGCAGCCCAGTACGGCAACATCTTCATGTTGGTGGCCTTTGCTGGATTCACCTTTATGGTGGCGGTAGGATATGCCGCTTCAGGAACGTCCATTGGTCGGATCGATTTCACCACTGAGGTCGCAACGGTGGTTGCCTTCGTCCTTGGGGCACTTTGTTACTACAAAAACACCATCATGCTGGCCATCGCCCTTTCGATCCTGGTGACGGTGGTCCTTGCAGTCAAGAAGACGGCTCACCGTTACGTCGAGAAGGTAAAGGACGAGGAACTCTTAGACACTCTCAAGATGGGCATAATCGCCCTCATCATCTTGCCATTGTTGCCAAACGAGACGATAGGTCCTTTCGACGTTCTAAACCCTCGAAACGTATGGCTGATGGTAGTGCTCGTCAGCTTGATAGGTTACGTCGGATATGTGATGATCCGAGTATTCGGCACCGAAAAAGGATTGAGCATCACAGGCATACTGGGCGGTCTTGTTTCAAGCACTGCTGTTGCCACCACCATGGCAGCTGAAGTCAAGCTTCACAGAAACATCATTCCCTCCGCGGTCTTTGCCACCACCATCGCCAGCTGTACCATGTTTCCGCGAATCCTCTTGGAAGTCTTGGTGGTGAACAAAGATCTCTTCTGGCCCCTCTTTTATCCCTTGATCAGCATGACGATAACCGGCGTGGTCTTGGCATATGTTCTCTTCAGAAAAAGAGAGAGCATAGAAACCGACGTCAGCTTGGAAGACCCTTTCAGATTGGCCCCTGCCCTCAAGTTCGGGGCCTTCTTTGCCTTGATCCTTCTGATCTCGAAGTTTTCGAACATCTACTTTGGCGAAGCTGGAACTTATGCTGCAAGCGTGGTTGCAGGCCTTGCAGATGTGGATGCTATAACTCTTTCGATGGCAACTTTGGCCAAAACCACGGTGAGCCAGGACGTGGCAGTCGCTTCCATTACTCTGGCCACAATGACCAATACCCTGGTTAAACTCTCGATAACCTTCCTTCTAGGGACAAGAGAGTTTGGAGGGCGGGTGGCCCTCATATTCGTGCCCATGATTATCGTTGGGCTTTTGGTGATATTCTTCGTCTGAGGATACCGGAAATAGTTGGCAAGGCTCGATTAGGCTCTAACTTGCAAAGCGGCCTTACCCATGTCCCACACATTTTGATTCAATTCCGCTCAGAATCGCACCTCTAGCATCCTCCTGAGTTTTCTTACTTTGGGTTTTAGGAGGTTTTGAGGATCGAAGTCGCTTGAGCTTTCAGTCGGACCCTTCTTGATATTCGATTGAGGAGATCGCCCCTTTAAAGAGGACCAACTTCTTGTCCCGGCCAAGATCAAGCTTCAGCTCGTAGTTGTTGTAGCCTTCCAGCACGCCCTGAATTGGACGGCCGTCAACCATCCGGACCAGGATCTTCTGTTTCATCAGTTTTGGGAGAAACTGTGGTTGTCCCCTGACCTTCGCGCTGCTTTTTGTATCGTTTGTCTCGACTTTTTCATCATCTTTCTGTGTCATGACTTGCCCCCCTCCAGTTTGGAATTGTCCTGTTCGTATCGTTAAAGCGCCGTTCTGTCGAGAAACGATCCGTCTCATCTAATCGGTTCTCGACTGTAG
>CAZXBV010000244.1:0-2554 GCA_964639155.1 uncultured Methanotrichaceae archaeon | reverse complement strand
GATCGAAAGTTTGATCTTCTGCCCTGCATCGTAAAACAAATTGTGTATTCGGCAGTGGTGGTGGGCGCAGGACCTGCTGGAAGTTCTGCAGCCCGGTTTTTATCCAAGATGGGACACGAAGTTCTCATCGTTGACAGAAAAGAGGTGGTGGGCGAGCCAAGGCAGTGCGCAGAGGGTCTCTTCAAGGACTGTTTTTCCGAGTTTTCTGTGGAGCCTGCCGACTTTGTCACGGGAATGGCCCGTTACCTTGAGATCGTCTTTCCGAACGGGACCAGTTACCGTGTCAAAGACGACGTCTGCATGTTAGATCGGCCTAAGTTTGACCAGCACCTTTTGAAGCTCGCCGAAAGGGCCGGGGCCGAGCTGATGCTTGGAAGGAAGGTCAAACGGATCGATCCTGTCTCTGGCAAGGTCCACTTCGAAGATGGAAAAGTGGTCGACGCCAGAGTGATAGTGGGCGCGGACGGTCCTGCCTCCAACGTGGCAAGGTCAATGGGGATCAAAAATCAGCTCATACCAGGGGCACAGGTGGTGATTGATTGGCCCAAGGACGATGCGATTTACGCGTATCTCGACAAAGATATCTGTCCCTACTCGTCCTGGATCTTTCCTAAAGTTGAGACTGGCACCGCCAACGTGGGCTGTTTTGGGACACCTTCACAGCTTCGTCGGTTCGTCGAGAAGTATGAGATCAAAGGTGAAGTTCTGGAAAAGAGCGGGGGCGCAATACCTCTTGGCGTTGCATCCAAGCTCCAGGAAGGGTGCGCCGTCCTGATCGGAGATGCGGGCGGGCTTACCAACCCGTTCACGGGTGGCGGCCTTTATCCTGCCGCAAGATCTGCGCATATAGCAGCAAAAGCCATCGATTCCTATCTTGGGGGCGGACGGCTCGATTACGAATCTTGGGTGAGACGGGATCTGATCGCAAGCCGTGTTCACTTGAGAGCAAGAGATCTTCTGGCCAGCCTCTCAAACGAGGAGTTGAACCGGCTGGGCGACGCCATGGACGGGCTCGTCTTTCCAGGTGTCAAGTTCAGCTCCAGTCCTTGGCTCATATGGCGAGTGCTTCTCCACCCCAAGATCGTCAAGATGAAGTACCGGCCACTTCTGGAGGTGTTGCTCCGATACTGCTTTGCCGGAAAAGTTTGGTAGAGGCGCCATTCAAAATGTGGAAATGTCTTGTAGGTATCGTTAAACACCATACTTTGCCCGCCGATAATTTATAACGTCACCTCCTTTTGTGATCTGCAGGTGGTTTGGACGTGAAGTGGCTCAATAAGATATTCGGCAAAGACGAGGGTAAAAGAAAGGCGGATGCGCCCAGCAGGATTGCTCTTTCGAATCTGGATGAGTGGCTGGAGAAAAGGGCGCGCCAGCCCGAGTTTGAAGAGACGGTTCGAGACCTTTACAGACAGATTGACGAAGTGGCGGCTGAATTGGATCGCAGCTTAAAGACGCTCAGATCGGCAACTCCTGCCCAAGGCCCACCTCCAAGGCTCGTCAAAGCGGGCCTTGCTTCCCGAGAGAAAGTGGGAACCCAGCTGGAGGCTCTCAGAACGAAGCTTGCTTTGCCCCAAGATCTAGGCGTTGACTCTGCAAAAGATTACCACGCCGGGATCATGAAACAGCTGGAGAACACAATGATCAAGTTTGGCAGGGCTCAAAAGTACATGGCCCACCTCTTCCCGGAAGAATCAAGAAAGGTAAACGCAAGCTTGGGCAGCATTGCCCAGATCATCTCCGAGCTGAATGAGGCAGTGGAGATGCAAGAGCAAGATATGAGTGCCTTTCGAAAAGCTCGCAAGTACCTTTCCAAGCTAGAGGACGAACGCGCCCAGATCAGGCCGATTCAGGCTGAGATTTCAAACGACGAAGAAGCGCTCTTTAGGCACCAGGCCGCTGCAAAAGATATCGAAACCGAGATGGAAAAGATGGCGTCTGGCACAGAAGGGCAGCAAAGGGCGGAATTGAAAGAGTCCTTGAAAGACGCGCGCCGAAAACTTCTCGATATCGAGGCCGAGATGACAAGTCTTGTATCCCCTTTGAGCAAGGCTTTGGCAAGGATGGTAAAACAAGATGAAAGCGAAAGGCTCAGCCTCCAGCACCGAGAGATCTTCGAGAAGCTCACGACCTCACCTGCTGATGCATTGGACGAAGATATCTCAGGTGCTCTTCTGGAGATTAAGTCGAAGCTTGGCTTATTGGGGCTCCGACCCAAGATGAAAGACAAGGTCGAAGATCACCTGGACCTATTGGTCGAAGAGCGATCTTTAGAGACGCTTAAGTCCAGTCATTCTCAGCTCGAAAAAGAGATCCACGACAGGGGGCAAAGTTTAGTCGAGACCGGGCGTGGAATTAATCTATTGGAAGGGCGGTTTGCTCGCGAAAAGGGAAAAATGGACGGCATTAAAGCCCGATTGAGTGATAACAGAAAGAAGCTTGCGGCCCTGAAAGATCAGGCTCAAATATGTGAAGAAGAATTGAACGCAGCAGTCGAGGAGATCGCAGGTAAATCTCTCGATATCGACATGGACTCATAGGCCAAAATATCTGG
>CAZXBV010000243.1:0-2558 GCA_964639155.1 uncultured Methanotrichaceae archaeon | reverse complement strand
TGAGGATGAACCTCTGGCGTCACAGGAACCCGGCCCATGAACACGGCCAAAGCCGTCATGGCGATTGCCATGCTGGTCATCATCCCGATAGAACGCATCGTTCCGACCATTCCCGAGGCCACGCCATAATACTTCTTCTCTACCGAACTCATGATGGCGTTGGTATTCGGAGAAGAGAAGAGCGCAAAGCCCAGGCCCAAGGTGATTAAGATCGCAACAATCGTGACAAGTCTCGTGTTTTCGTCCACGCAGGTCAAGAAGATAAGCCCAAGTGCCGTTATCGCCATCCCAATGGATGCCACCTGCCTTGGTTCTTTCATGTCCGAGAGCTTTCCTGCACTCGAAGAGAAGGCTGCCTGGACCACGGGCTGAGCCATCAAAACGAGGCCAGCATCACGGGGTTCAAGTCCTTTGATGTACTGGAGATACAAAGTTAAGATGAAGGCCACAGCGAACGTGGCTCCGTAATTGATCAGAGCCGCCAGGTTGGACAAGGCAAAAACTCTGTTTTCTCGAAAAAGCCTGAGGTTGAGAACTGGATGAGGCGTTCGCCCTTCCCAATGAACGAAGGCCAAGAGACCTACAAGGCCCAAAACTACGAACTCGATACCGGATATGGATGGAAGGAGGGTAAGTCCGTAAACCAAGAACAACAGAACGAGGCCATAGATGAAAGATCCCACCCAGTCGAAACTTTCGCCTTCCGCTTCGATCCACTCGCCATCGAGTTTCCAACGTATCAAAGCAATGACCACGATCCCTGCAGGCACGTTGACCAGGAAGATGCTCTCCCAGCCCAAATACTGGGTGAGAATGCCACCCAAGAAAGGACCTGCAGAGAGCCCCACGTAAACCGAAGTCACGTTAATTCCCAGTGCCATGCCACGCTCGCCAGGTGGAAATACCGAGGTTAAAATAGCCACTGCAGTTCCGAATATCATGGCGCTGCTCACACCGTGAAGGAACCGGAAAACTATCAACATGGATGTGGTGTTTGACATTGCAGTCAGGAACGAGACGAGGGTAAAGAGGATCATTCCCCAAGCGAAAACCTTCTTCCTTCCGTGAATGTCTGCCACCTTTCCCAAAGGCACGAGAAAGATTGCCAGGGCCAGGAGATACGAAGTGGCCACCCATCCCAAGAGGACCGCGTCCATCCCAAATTCTTCGCCTATTGTGGGAAGAGCGACGTTGATCGAGGAACCCATGAAGGCAGGAAGGAAGGACGCCACCGTGGATATCAGGAGAACACAGCGCTTGCTCTTGGCTTCACACATACAACAATACAGGTCTAAGCCCCGCTATTTACAGGCTCCCCTCCAGATCGCGCCTTATTATTCTCAAGATGTCAACGGATAGTTGCGCTTTCTGATTTGGTTGATGTTCCAATCCCAATTGATTCTGGCAAAACATCTCTGGGTACCGCACCCTGAGAATATATCATCAGAAATATCACCCCCCATCGATTCCACTGGAACTATCCCCGATTATACGGAAGCCCAAATTGTAACAGACGAGATCTGAAAGGTCGTGACGATCTAAGAAGTGTGCTCTTGTCCGCCGACGGATCGGAACACTTCTAATCAGTCTCATCCACCCAACAGCAACTCCTATATCTTCCCTACTCCTAAAACACTGCACGAACGCAATTCTTAGGCGGCGATACCCATCCCAAAGACGATCTCCAAAGAGAAGTTGGCTGAAGTGAAACGGATCTGCCATGAGATTTGCAGCGCCGAGTGCGTAGACCAGAAGAGGAATGGGCGCCACCTGGAGCTTTTGGAAAGAAGGCCCCACTGGTCGGTCTTGAAACGCCAAGAACAATACGAGACCATCGACCAGGGCGAAAAAGTTCCCTTCGACATATCACTCCCGCTCCCTGCAAAGGACCCACGCCGCCCTGAAGAGACGGGAAAAGGAGTCGAGCTATTCTGGGAAAAGTTCCAGTGCACCAACTGCGGAAGGTGCTGCTACACCCCAGGCGCTGGCCTCTACCTGGAACAAGATGACTTTGATAGGATCTGCAAATACCTGGACTGGTCCCCAAAGAAGCTAAAGAGCCTCTGCCGCTACGACAAAGACTTGAAAACCTGGGTCCTCAAACAACCCTGCCCCTTCTACGACTCAGTTGGAAAACGATGCGAAATCTATCCAGCAAGACCACTCACTTGCACCCAATATCCATTACATCCGCCTCCAAGAGAGATGCCACGCCACCTAGCCGTGGACGCCTTCTGTCCTGCAGCACGAAAGCTTGCCAAAGAGACCCTTGGCTGGTGGATAATCTGCGAGAACAACTGGGCCCGAATCCTGAAAAGAATGGAGACGATGGAGAAAATTGGGGCAAGGACGGAAACTAAAGTGAGATCGGAAACTGAGGCAAGAATGAAAGCAGAACCGAAAACTAAAACAAAAACCGAAACAGAACTCAAAGCCCAAAAAGAGGGATGAGCAAAGCAAAGCTTCATCTTAAATGCGCAAGGAGACCCCGCCCTTCAGGGCGGGGAGGAATTGCGCCCTCCACCTTATGACGGTCAATACGGTCAAATCCAACACTT
>CAZXBV010000242.1:0-2579 GCA_964639155.1 uncultured Methanotrichaceae archaeon | reverse complement strand
GTGGCGTTATTCAGTGCATCGAGAGCATCTTCATAAGATTCGTTTCTCTGTAGCTCCCGTCCCTTCTCTATCCAGCGTTCTGAGGTCTCCTCTGGCGTCCAATAGGCTGCGAACTTATCCAACGTTCCCGCAGAGTCTTTTAGGGTCAGGTTTCCAGCGACGTCATCCAGGGCGAGATCGCCATCGAGATAAACGTCGGTCTCGTTGCTCTCACCCACACCGAAGTGGAACCTGATCCGCTCGCCAGGTTCGAGGGTAAAGTCAGGAAGGACGACCGTCTCTTTTTCATCGATGGTCAGGGTCAGGCCCATGAAGGTCTGAGTCTCGTTCCCGTCGTTTTCCATCTCGATGAACTCGTCTTCTCCGACGGAGATGACATTGGTGATGGCCAGCGACAAGGCGGGTGACGTCCCATACCCCAGCACCCTCGCCTTGGCGAAGGCGGCGTCTGCCTCTGCTTCCTGGCCGAGAGCCTGTGATGCAAGGCCCTTGTAATACCAGAGTCTGCCAAAATCCGCACCGATCTCAATGGCCTCGTCGAAAGACAGGACCGCTTCTTCGTACTCGCCCAGAGTGTAGAGCGCCAAACCTTTGCGGTACCAAGTGTCGGCATCGTTCGGATTTTGCAAAATGGTGTTTTCATATACGTCAACAGCCGTGGTTATGGCCATTTCTGCTTCATCTTCGCGACCGAGGGTTCTGAGGACACCGCCTTTGTCCAGCCAGGCGTTTGGATCTTCTGGATCAAGTTCGATCGTCTTGTTAAGGGCGAAAAGGGCCTCTTCAAGCCACCCCATCTCGCCCAGAAGGCTACCTTTCAGGTACCAGGCTTCTGCAGATTCTGGATTGGCCCCGATGGATCTGTTGAAACATTCGAGAGCATCTTCAAACCGGCCCAACTCTATGAGAATTTTGCCTTTCCAGAGGCTGCCATTCTCAGGATCGATCTCGATGGCCTCGTCGTAGGCTTCGAGGGCCTCTTCATAAGATCCGTTCATGAACAATCCGGTTCCTTTTTCGATCCACATGTTTGCAGCGTTTCCTGTCGAGTCCTCCTCTGCCACAGCACATGAGCAGAGCGCGGCCAACGCCACCAGGACGATGGCGAACTTAGATACTGCTATCAATCTAGGTGGTCTGCAACCGGCCACAAACGATTCGACTTTTTCGTACATTTTTCTACCTCACACTCCCACTTTATCATCTGAATACGGCCATAAAATTCGAGCTGAGTCGCGTGGGCCGACTCCAACTTTCGGCCTCGGAATAGGATGCTTTTGCTTCAGCTTCACATATCAGAGTCTGAGAATACATGGCCCAAACGCCCTCATATCATCTCTATAATTACCTAATGTTATATTAACTTTACTATATATAAAGATAGCGTTCCATACAGTCAGGCAATAAAATCGTCATCTTACGCGGGAATATAGTCGAGAACCAACTAGATTAGACATATGTGTTTAGCCCCTCGTTACAGTCCACCCAGATTGACAAGAGTCCCAACAGGCTGACAGACGCCGCTGCACCCATAATAGTCGATGGGGTGCATATGGCCAACGTATTTGTGGGACCGTTCTTTTTGATGCAGAAGAGTTTATGGCGCCTTTGGCCTGTCGAACCTGTTCGGACCGCAGTGGATGCGGGCGCAGATGGCGTCGTTGCACCGGCAACTAGGCCCGAAAGGATTAGTCTTGTAGCGCTTCTACAATCGGCGAGAAGATTATCATATCGCTAGGCACTGGGGCCCAAAGTGGGTCTGCAAGATCCGCCCTCGATACTGGGGCAGACCGCCTCATAGCGGGAAGAACTATCACCAATTCTGAAGATCCCGTAGGGGTTGCTGACAATACCTTGGAACTGATCCGATTACATCCTGGAACAAATCCGAAGACCCTCCGAAAACATTTTCATCCATAAATATCGATAGTGTTGGACATGATAGTAGCAGATCTCAGCATGATACCGATGGGCGAGGGGACCGGAGCGGGTCGTTATGTGAGAGCCATCCATCAGGTTCTCAAAGAATCGGGTCTCAATTTCGTGCCAGGCCCCATGTCCACCGCTCTTGAGGCCGAATCGATGGAAGAAATCTTCGATGTAATTAAGAAGGCAAACGAAGCGCTCACGCAACTTGGCGTCCAGAGAATAGTGACATCCTTGAAGATAGATTACAGAACGGACAAAGACATCTCTATCGACACCAAAATGAGCGCAATCAGGTGAAAGACCAGTGCCAAAAGGACGAATATAGTCGAGAACTAATTAGATGAAACTAATTGGTTCTCGAAAGATTAGTGTTTAACGATACGAATAGGACAAATCTCAAACTCTTACGTGTTAGAGATTTGTCCGAAAGGTATCGTTAAGCACTATAATCACAATCACAACTCACAAAAGTTGTAGATGAAAATCGATGGCAAAGGAAGGAACAATCAAAAGACCGTGCACTTGAAGATAGGAACGACGACTCAAGACTGAAAAAATACTTGAAGTGGGTACCTATTGAACTGCGCCCTTCACTTCGTCCACGATCTTGCCGAAAAATCCTTTATCCTCTTTGTCCTTCCGCTCGGAAT
>CAZXBV010000241.1:0-2606 GCA_964639155.1 uncultured Methanotrichaceae archaeon | reverse complement strand
AAAGGACATGGAATTCCGGCAATTGAAACCTTTGCATTTACGTAATTAGGTGATCTGAACGTGACTATAGCAATTGTGGATTATGGCGTCGGAAACCTCTTTAGCATATACAACGCCCTCCACCACGTCGGCGCAAACCCGAAGAGGATCACGGACCCCGCAGTACTTTCAGAGGCAGACGGCCTCGTGGTTCCAGGAGTTGGATCTTTTGGAAGGTGCATGCAGAAGCTTTCTCCCTTTAAGGATGCCCTCTTCGAATCACTGGAACGAGGAACACCAATGTTGGGCATATGTGTGGGGATGCAGCTTCTTTTTGAAACGAGCGAAGAGAGCCCGGATAAGGGGCTTGGATGGGTCGATGGCCAGGTGATCCGTCTTCCTGATACAGTCCTTATTCCTCAGATGGGCTGGAACGAGCTTTCCATAAAAAAGGATGTTGAAATCCTGGACGGAATCAGCGAAGGCGATCGATTTTACTTCGTTCATTCCTATCACTGTGTGCCCAAAGACGCATCAATGGTTGCGGCTACCACTGATTATGGAATGGAGATAACTGCTGCCATATCTCGGGACAACTTGTTTGCCGTGCAGTTCCATCCTGAGAAGTCGGGGGCCAAAGGGCTTTCTATCCTTGAAAACTTCGTGAGGTTGACCCGATGTTAGCCAAAAGAATAATCCCGTGCCTCGATTGCGATCTTGCCGTGGCCCAGGGTAGAGTCGTGAAAGGGATCGAGTTCAAGCAGATACGATATGCTGGAATCCCTTGGGAACTTGCGACCCGCTACTACCAAGAAGGTGCCGACGAGATAATCTTCCTTGACATAACCGCATCCCACGAGAGACGGGATACAATGGTTAACGTCATCAAGCAGACGGCAGAAAATGTCTTCGTACCACTCGCAGTCGGAGGTGGCATAAAGACGTTGGAAGATGCAAGGAATATCTTCAACGCCGGAGCAGACAAAATCACCGTGAACACCACCGCACTGAAACGGCCCGAGATCATCACCGAGATCGCCGAAGAGTACGGAAACCAAGCTTGTGTCGTGGCGATAGACGCAAAGCGGCGGTACGAATCTTTTGAAGACAGAATAACAGTTACAACGCCGAAGGGCGAATGCTGGTTTGAGTGCTCGTTTTACGGTGGCAGAGAGTTTACGGGAATCGACGCCATCGCCTGGGCGAAAAAGGTCGAAGAGCTCGGCGCTGGCGAGATAATGCTGACCAGCATGGATCGCGATGGAACCTACGACGGCTTCGATATAGAGCTTACTGAAGCGGCATCTTCTGGGGTGAGGATCCCCGTGATCGCTTCAGGTGGATGCGGAAACGCAAAACACATACTAGAGGCGTTCGAAAAGACTCATGCATCTGCAGCCCTTGCCGCCAGCATATTCCACTATGACGAGTGGCCGATTGGCGATCTGAAGCAGTACCTGGCAGATAATGGGGTTTCAGTCCGGCTTTGAGGCTGCACCGCTAGGTTTATGGACCAGATATCCTTTGGGTGGCTGTAGGCATAGAGGTGTAAAGTTGATCTCGCTGACAAAAGCTCCGTGTGACCTGCTCCTTGAGATCAAGTCGTTGACAGGAAACTTTGGATGGGTTAAACGGCTTGAATCGATGGGCATAAGGGAGGGCCAAAAGGTGCGCAAGATAGCCTGTCAGCCCTTCGGCGGGCCGGTAGTGATTGAAATTAGCGGATGCTGTGTGTCTATGGGAAGGGGCATCGCATCTAAGATCAATGTAGAGGTAGTCACGCCAGCTACCTCGCAAAAAGATGTTGTTGCCGGAACTGCCGATTAAATGGCACGTTCCGGACTCTGCTTCTGCTCTTTTTCTCCTCGTCTATTCAAGTTTGCTCAGGAAGATATCAGTTGCTTGAGCTTTTGTATGCTCTCCATGGTCTGAGCAGACTCTTGTTGTTTCTCCTCCTCGAAGTGTCTTATTATCTGGTCGATGGTGGTTCTCAAGGAGTAGACTTTCATGGGCCTGCCTTTGCCACCTCTCTTGACCTCCTTTTCGTCAACCCAATCGTTCTCGCGCAGGGTACGCATGGCTATGCTGACCTCGGGTTGTCGGAGGTTTGAGCCCATCTCTATATCTCTAGAGGAGGCTTCATCCACGTTCGCGAGGTAGGTAATCAATATAGCCACGTTTCGCTGTACGCCTAGACTTCTCAGGGTCTCGGCAAACTCGAGATCCTTGTCATCCAAAACCTTTACCATGCTATCTCTCATCATGATCACCAAGGGATATTTTTTTAAATATGGGTCGTACAAAAACTTAATCATATAAATAATTTATTTCGACCCGCCAGGTTGACCCCAATGGCCTCTCTGTGAATTATGTGGCACCAAACTAATTAATCCCAGAAGCGAGATTGCCCTTAGAATCCTCGGTATTTGACGAGCCAGACAATTTGACTGTGGCGGCGATGAGTCCTTTGCTTGGATATGAAGGCAAATGGAATGATAACACAAAGGTTGAATTCAGGATAGTATGTGGACAATTTTTTGTTGGACGTTTTATTGGGCGTAATATTTTTAGGTCCAGGTCTTGCGCGCACCTGCCGCACACCTGCCGCGCATCAGGCATCCATTTAC
>CAZXBV010000240.1:0-2617 GCA_964639155.1 uncultured Methanotrichaceae archaeon | reverse complement strand
GGTGACGGAGATTTCTACAAATTCTACGTTAACAGCTCTGGAATCCTTGATGTGAAGCTCAACTCGGTTCCCGACGATATGAAGGCGAGGATCGACTTTTACGGCAAGAACTTCAACTGGATCACGAGAACCGACGCTTCGAACCCTGGCGATTTGACGACCTTGAAGCTGGACCTTGCAAATCCGGGATGGTACTACGTCGGGATCAGCGACCTTGAGGGAAAATCCCACAACATCGAGTACGCGTTCCAGGTCGCGTTCGAGCCCGTGGTGGATTCAATCGAGCCGAACAGCGAGATCGGTGACGCTACCGAGATCAGTTTTGGCGATGTCGCCAAAGGACTCATCTTCCCGAAAGGTGACGGGGATTTCTACAAACTGCGCGTGGACAGCCCCGGGGCACTGGAGGTGAAACTGATCGACTCGCCTGAGGATATGAAGGCAAGGATCGACCTATACGGCAAGAACTTCAACTGGATCAAGAGAATCGACGCCTCAAATCCCGGTGACCTGACGACCCTGAAGCTGGACCTTGCAAATCCGGGATGGTACTACCTTGGGATTACCGACCTTGAAGGGAAATCTCACAACGTCGAGTACTCTTTCCGGGCGACCTTCAAATAGGCGGCCGATTCGGTCGAACGGATCGAAAGTCACGATGAGAAAACGGGGATCAGGTGGTATTGGGGGTTTCCCTCAAAACCCCCACTCTTTTGCAAGCTAGAACTTCCCATGAAAATGGTCGCATGCCGTCGGAACATGTCGATTTTCATGTTTTGGGCATGAGACAATTTCGAAAAACTTCGTGTAAGTGACCTAATTCCGCACACTGCCGGACCGTTAGAGGCCAAGACGTTGAAATCACCATATCAGGCCATTCTTGTAATCCTTGCAACTGCGCCTCCTGGCCATCTACGATCTTCTCCCACTCGTGCAGCGTTTTCAAATCCGACAATCTCTTGACAAAAGTTTATATTACAACACGACAGAAAACTGTTATCGTTTTTCACGACGGGTTATAGCAGGAGGTATTTGTAATGAAGGTTGTTGCCATAAACTCAAGCCCCAGAATGGTGAAGGGAAACACATCCCTCGTCCTCGATCCCTTCCTTGATGGGATGAAGGACGCGGGTGCAGAAGTAGAGCTATTCTACATGAGAAAGCTCGAAGTCAATCCTTGTCTTGGCTGTTTTGACTGCTGGTTGAAGACCCCAGGTAGGTGCGTCCAAAGAGATGATATGGACTGGATCTCCACGAAGATGAACGAGGCCGACCTCTGGGTCTTTGCAACGCCCCTTTACGTCGATGGCGTGACGGGGGCGTTAAAGTGCCTGATGGACAGGCTGCTCCCGAGGCTCCAACCTTTCATCGAGATCAGGAAAGGCAGGTGTAGACATCCGCTCAGGGAGGGTGTGACGCCTGGAAAGTTTGCTCTCGTCTCGAACTGCGGCTTTTGGGAGATGGAGAACTTCGATCCTCTCCTCGTTCACATGAAAGCCTTTTGCGAGAACGCCTCGCGAGATTTTGCAGGAGCACTCCTCCGGCCTCATGGTGGGGCACTTCATGTGATGATGGAACAGGGCGCGCCCGTCGTCGAAGAGATATTGGAGGCTGCTCGAAAGGCAGGCCGCGAGATCGTCGAGCAGGGATCGGTCGGGGAAGAGACGCTTCGGGCCGTGGGCCAGGAGCTGATGCCAAAAGAGGCTTACGTGCAGACAATGAACACCCATTTCCAGGAACATTTGGATGCTTTAGAGGATTGATCAAGTTGATTTCGGCCGCAGTTTTCGATATCATCGGGTGGATGCGAGAACTGGAAAAAACTTTTCCGCGCCGCCTGTTTGATCTCTATCTTCGGCGAGATCTCGTCTCGGGGCCGGGACGGCGAGACGCGTGCCCGAGGTGGCGCTTCGGGACTCGATCGACCCAGAATCGGCGCCGCGCTTTGGGGGAACGGAAGCGCGGGCCGGGGTGTGGCGGGGGCTCTCTTTCCTGCTCTGGCGAGGCTATGAAGGATGGAGCGGAAAAGCGGGCGAAAATCGGCAGGGTGGGGGTGCCCAAAGGGGGGCACCTCTAAGATTAAACTTTTTATGGTTCTTCGCTATTTCGTGTGGGTAGAGGGTAAGCTTTAATGATGGTCTCCGTCTAAATAAAACCCGTGTGACTACTCCCCCGACTAAAGTCGGGGGCATCTAAGCTTTTGCCAAAGACTGTAGTCGGTTCCTGCCAAGGGCGGGAACCCTTCCCGCGATTCGCTGGAAGGCCAGTCTCAAAATATTGATCGCCGCATTCTCATCTCGATCCATTACCAACCCACACTGTGGACATTCATGAACCCGATCAGACAGCGATTTTGGAACTTTGATACCACATCCGGAGCAAATCTGAGTCGTATACCTGGGATCGACCAGCACCACCACAGAACCAGCTTCTTCCGCTTTGTTCTGAGTGGTCGTTACCAGCATCCTCCAGGCAGCGTCAGATATGCTTTTTGCCAGACAGTGGTTTTGAAGCATGTTTTTGACGTTCAAGTCTTCAAACGCTATGATATCATACTCATCTGTCGATCGCCCCGTACCATCTATCGGATCGGCGATCTCTCGTGCCCCTTCCGATC
>CAZXBV010000239.1:0-2619 GCA_964639155.1 uncultured Methanotrichaceae archaeon | reverse complement strand
AGCTGGCAATCGCAGGCAGGTTCTCTGAACTAAGCGCCATTTATGGGTTTTCGGGAGAGACAAACGTGGCTCACATGGTCAGCGTGATGATGCAAAGCGCCGACATACTCAATCCTCAGATCGAGGAGAATGGAGGGCCAAAGCCAGTAGTCATCCCAGTGGGCTCTGATCAAGACGCTCACATAAGGCTCACTCGCGATCTCGCCTACAGAATGAGAAAGTTCCTGGTGGAAGAGAGACGCGATTATGTCAGCGTGAGAGGCAAGGCTGCAGGATCTGAGCTGATTGAGAACGCTGCCATTTATCTTGAGGAATCTGGTTATCAGAAAGTTAAACGATACGAAGAGCACATAGACGTCCATGACGCAACTGGCCCCCTGGAAGTCCAGAGATTAGAAGAGCTGATGAGGGGGTTTGAGGTATCTAGCGGAGGATACGGGTTTATGCCACCCGCGTCACTATATCACAGGTTCATGACCGGCCTTACCGGTGGCAAAATGTCTTCTTCCAAGCCAGAAAGTCACATTGCCCTCACCGAAGATCCAAAAGAGGCTGCAAAGAAGGTTATGAGAGCGGTTACCGGTGGAAGGCAAAGCCTCGCTGAACAGAAAAAGCTCGGCGGCGAACCTGAAAAATGTACGATTTACGAGCTGATGCTCTTCCACCTTTCTGACGACGACCAGGAGCTGCAGGAAACTTTAGAAGAGTGCAAGAGCGGAAAGAGAATGTGTGGCACCTGCAAGAAGCTCGCTGCAGAGAGGATAAAGCTATTTTTAGAGGAACACCAGAGGGAACGAGAGATCGCAAGAGAGAGGCTACCCGAGTTTGGCCTTGGCTGAAACTCGATCCTAGTGGATCGAGACCATCTATTTTTCGCACGAAAAGCAAGCTCGCCTACGTGAGCGTTTTGTAGAGGCATATTTTGAATCCCGCCTAATATTATATTAAGTTACTGCAAGTATATATGAATATAAATAATCGCGTGTGCAACGGGTACAAAAATTTATAAGTAAGATATGACACGTATAATCAAGGGATTTGAGGCCCCATCTGAGAAAAACTGATCATGACTAATGAACTTTGACCAGTTGTGCAGGGGCTTACAATCTGACCAACGAAATCAATGGACAAATATCGGAATGTGATCTACATGATGGAATTCTCCTCAAAGAGGAAAGCCCTATTCTTTCTACTCTTGGCGGCCCTAATTTTGACATTTATAGTTCCGTCAATCGCCGATGACGGCGAGCCCGACCCCGATCTCGAAGATGCTAAAACGCCCGGAGTACTTGGATGGGACTACAGGACGTTGACGACGGTCTTCATATTCTTGCTGATTTTGGTCCTGGTGGCATTGATATCCCGCACTAAACCATCGTGGCGTGATGACAACATATCCCTCATATCAGGCTTCCTCATAATCTTCTTGCTGATAATACTGACGACGATCCTCATTTGGGAGGTGAATATAGATCCAAAGAATTGCATATGGGGTGCAGTCATCGTCATCGTCATCGTCTTTGTTATGCTGGTCTATATTGGCCTTGAGTCTGATGGAACCCTGGACCAGGGAGAGATGAGACGGGCCATCGCCGCAACCTTCGTAGTGGGATTTACGATATTAATCATGCTCTTGGCCACATGCGATATCGAAAACAACGAGACGACCAGTGCATACCTCCAGATGGTAGGTGTGATCGTTGGGTTCTACTTCGGTGCCAAGACTGCGCTATCTGGAAAGCTGATCGGAAAGAACGACGAAATGGAAAAGACCGCTTTGAGCATCGAGAGCAAGAAAGACGAAGTGGAAAAGACCGCTTTGAGCATCGAGAACTTGAAGTTCGGAAATGAGGGCAAGAAAAGGATAGTGTTAAGTGTAAGGAACTTGGGTGAAACCCTTCTCAAAGTGGACCGAATCTACATGGACGGAAACCCTCAGAAAACAGATGTTGCAAAGATAGAGCCCGAAAGTTTGAACGACGTGCAGTTCGAATATGATTGGGCACCTGACACTAAATATAAAGTTAAAGTTGCCACAGTGACCGGCGTCGTTGCAGAAGGAATGTTTTCGTCCCCACCTGAACAAGCAGAGGGATAAGTGGCATAAAGCGGTTAAGGCGAGATCAGCCCACCCTTAAATAATTTGGGACTTTGAGAAGATCTGTTACATCCGAGCCAGTAAGTGCTTATCTCCTCTGTTGTCTCTTGAAGTTTGCCAAAATCTACCAACTACATCGCAAGGAACGCAAGCTTGGTTCACAGTCCCACAAATCTGAGCCGTCTCGACAACTTCTCGATCGAACCCTCCATGAAATGGGACGTGAGCACTTGGTCTAAAAACCCAGGAACCCGCCTCATATGCTAGGAATACACAAAGATCGATCGACTGGAAGAAACGACTGTGGCAAAAGGTCTAAACGAGATGGAGATCGAGTCCGAATTTTTGGGCAAGGCGAAGTACAAGGCGGTGCTCCTGAAAGCACCCCAGAACAGATCTTCAAGCCAAAACGGATCAGCACAGTTTCTTGATTTTAAGGTAGACCTGGTCGATCAATACGAAGGGGATTACTCGATCCAGCGTAAGGTTCTCTTTCAGGGAGTCCCCAAATACGATCATCC
>CAZXBV010000238.1:0-2640 GCA_964639155.1 uncultured Methanotrichaceae archaeon | reverse complement strand
ATTTTCAGCTCAAACACCGACGAGACCTTCGATCCAGTCGATCTTAGGGCAAGTTGAGAGCGATGCTCTTATCTCCCATCAGGATAGTACTATATTTTCATGACTGATCAAGTCCAGGTCATAGCCAAAAGACCGAGCTCTGAAAATCCAGTTATCATCGAGGGGTTTCCAGGGGTCGGCCTGGTTGGCAACATCGCCAGCCAGTATATCGTCAACGAGCTCAAGATGGATTACCTGGGCGCTGTGGAATCCAGATTCTTTCCGCCGCTCTCTGTCTTGCTTGGGGGCCTCGCCAAGATGCCTGTCCGAATCTATGAAAAAGCCGATCTTGGCATTGTGATGATCACCTCGGACGTGCCGATACATCCGGCGGCTTGTTATGACGTTGCCAAAGGAATTATTTCATGGATCGAATCAGTAAACGCAAAAGAGATGATCTGTCTTGCGGGGATATCAATAATAAGCGACCAGCGTCGGATCTTTGGGGCTGCAACTACCGAAGAGATGCTCGATCGGATACACGAGAATCTGGAGGCGTTGGAACTTGGCACCATATCTGGAATCTCGGGCAGCGTCATGAACGAATGCCTTGTAAGGGGTCTTCCTGCCATGTGTATTCTTGGCGAAGTTCACAGCATGGCACCAGATCCCGTGACTGCGGTGGCGACGGTGAACATGCTCAACAAGCTTTACAACCTGGGTGTAGACACCACAAAGCTTGAGGAGCGGGCTCAAGAGATTGAGCTTCAGATGCAAAGGCTTGCAGATCAGGTCAAGACAGCCGCTCCAGAGGACATGGGGAAGCCTGAACTTCCAGGTCCCATGTACGGGTGATATATCATGGACCGCGTTGCACTAACGGGGATATCAAGACAGGTTATCAAAGAACTGGCGGCAAACAGCATTAGAACGGTGGAGATTCGAAGTCCTCACAACTTCTTTGCACTGCTCGACGTAAGTCTGGGCGATGTGATATTTGTGACAGAGACGTGTGCCTCAGATGTGGTCGCCGGGACCATGGGGCTTCTTGTCAGGGTTAAGGAACTCCAGCTGGTCACTCACAGGATGATTCAGACAGGAGCGGACTTCTACGAGGAAAGTGAGGCCCAGGCCGCAAGGGTTCAGCTCCAGGTCGTAGGGCACGGACGGGCAAGAGGTGGCCAAGAGTTCAAGGTGGGGTCTCCTCAGGTCGTAGAGGTAGACGAGGTCTGCTACTACGACGCAAGGTAAGATGGCCCCAGGGGGTCATCCAGTCACTATTTTTTCATTGCTTTGAGTTATAGACAGAATACTCACCCCCGCAACAAACTGTGGACCATTCGATAAAAAGAGAAAGAATATACCCCAATTTAGATCACGTTAGACATCAGTAACGAATCATAAGAGAAAGCTATAAAATATAAGACGAACAAGTAAGTCATGGAGGAATAAAAATGAAGGAAGAAGTTTTCTTTGGCGAAGGGATGATCGGTGTAAAAAAGGACTATTCAGACCTTTACGATGCGATTGTGGGATTAAACGAGGCCGTATTCACTGGGAAGGTCATAGACTACAGAACCCAAAAACTGATTGCATTGGGCATTAACGCAGCCACCTCCGATGAAAGGGCGATGAAAAAACAGATGATGAGCGCGATGAAGGAGTTTGATGTTACCAAAGATGAAATTGTGGACGTTCTTAGAGTTGTCCTTCTGACATCAGGAATGCCACCTTTTACCAAAGCCATGAAGATATTGTATGAGTTAAAGGATTGAGTAGAGACCCACAGAAGACAACAAGACTAGGCCAATGGCTTTTTTGGGGGTGTGTTGGTTTGAGATCCACCCCCTCCCATTATCAGCTACTTATAGGGTCGCCTCATCTGCCCACCACATTGAAGACAGGTCACAGTGAGGACGCCATCGCGCAGCCTCACACGAGACCGATCGGGCGAGAGGTAACAGCCACAGTGTTTGCACATCTTTCTTTTGAGATGGGGCGGAATCCTCACCCTCTGCCTCATTCCCATCTTCTTGGCTAAGGCCACATATCGATCGCTTCTTTCAGGGTGAAACGCATATTCACCCTCTGCCAGCTCAAAAAGCCTCTCGATCCGCTGTCTGGCCAAGTCCTTGGCCTTGTAATACCTCTTCTTGTTTCTCACGAGTTTACACCTCTGGCATCACTGGCGCCTCTCGCATCCCAGTTAGAGATGGAGGGTACGCGGTCTTGCTCAATCAAACACCAGGTGGTGGCGCAAATAGGATTTGAATGCTCGCTAGACCCCGTTTGGGATAATGGATATCGACCTTGAGATATTGATCGCAAATATCAAGACACCATCAGATACTGGGGGTATTAGGGACATACCATTTATCAATCCCGAGATGCTTCAGTCGCACAAGATGCCCATCAAGATAGATCCAGAGATGAGGGTGTACATAAAGAACTCCTTCTCCGAGCTGAGGATATGCACTACCTGCGACGGTCCCATCCTTCTTCCCACGAGGATTAAGCCGCCCAAGATGACAGATGTGGTCTTGGATGTCGAGGGCAGAACGTTCTACATATCGGCGGTCCAGGCCCCCAGGATCAAGTCCATAAACGTGAGCATGCTGCCAAAATGCGCTCTTCAGAAGAAAAAACGCTAAACATGGTGTG
>CAZXBV010000237.1:0-2646 GCA_964639155.1 uncultured Methanotrichaceae archaeon | reverse complement strand
AATCGGCAGATGATCAAATGAAGAGGATGTCGCTCTTGTTTTTGATGACCTTGGCGTTTTTTTCTGCGAGCGCGCAAGCAGGTTTAATCACAGTAGGCGACGAAAGCTGTGGATACACTAGCATAAACGAGGCGATCGAAGCCTCTGATCCAGGTGATATCATAGAAGTTCAGAATCGAGTATACCACGAAAACGTGATCGTGAATAAGTCGATCACACTTCGAGGCCTAGAAACCAGTGGCAAAAAGCCGGTTGTAGATGCTAAAGGTGACGAAAGCGCGATAGTTCTTGACGCAGGCGGCATCCGAATAGAGGGATTCGTCCTCAAAAACTCGGGTTTCGGAAAAGCCGGAATCGAGGTAAGGTCAGACGATAACCTCGTCAGGAATAACGAGATCGTCGAGAACAGATGGTACGGAATCTTGATCGATTCCAACAATAGCAAAATTCAAAACAACACTGTCAGAAACAACAGATATGGTATATGGATTACCTTCAACACTGCCAAAAACGTCATCTTGGGAAACGATTTTGAGGGTAACCAGATCCGAAACGCCACAGATTTGGGCACCAATTGGTGGAATATGAACCTGTACGGCGATTTTAACGGACAAGACGTATACAAAATACCAGGTGGTCAGAACCTCGACGAGAATCCTCTATCGCCAGTGAGAAATGTTGCCGAGCACGATCATGCTGCTGAAGAAAGTCCCAAAGATGTTTCTGAGAGGAGCGATCTTGCGAGCGGAAACAAAGGCGGCATGAGTGGCGAAGTTGGAGACGTCCCTGAAAGCCCCGATGTGAATGATTCTCTTGTTCTAGATGAGGACGACGATCTGAAATTAGAGAATGTGAACGATACCCATCCCTTAGAGCTGGGTGGCGGTCAAAAGCGTTCCAGTGTGGATGAGACGCCTACCGGGCTTGACAGTGTTGAAAGGGCCCAAGAGGTGGACAACGAGCCTTCAAACGAAGTTCGTACCGCAACCTACTGGCTAGAAGGTGGCGACTATCTGATGGACCATGGCAGGTACGAAAGTGCAATAAAATATTATGATTATGTAATCTCGATCGATTCAGAGCTTGCAGAAGCCTGGAACAAAAAAGGGGAAGCTCTCAAAAATCTGGGACGATATGAAGATGCCATAAGGTGTTATGACAAAGCGATCAGGACGAAACCCGATCTTGCCTCTGCTTGGTGCAACAAAGGCAACGTCCTGCAGATGTTGGGAAGTTTCGAGGATGCCCTCGACTGTTACGATCGGGCTACCAATATCGATCCGGAATTCGGAGTGGCTTGGAACAACAAAGGCATGACTTTGAACCGGTTGGGACGATACCAAGAGGCCCTCCGGTCTTTCGAGAAGGCGATCGAGATCGATTCGGAGTGCGCCGCAGCCTGGCGCAACAAAAGTTGGGCGCTTCAGATGACGGGCCACGATGAAGAGGCAAAAGCGGCCTTCGAACTGGCCCAAACACTCGGGCAGGGATGAGGACTTTTTCGCTTAGCCCCTCAAAATAGTCGTGAACAAATTATAGTCGAGAACCGATTAGATGATACTAATCGGTTCTCGCCAGAATAGCGCTTAACGATATGAATAGGCTAAATCTCAAGCTCTTACGAATCTGAGATTTGTCCGAAAGATGTCGTCAAACACTGTAATAAAAAACCGCGCAGGCGCTGAAGGATGGCAAACGAGAGGTAAAACTATTGTACAAAGAGATCCATAAAGCGAGGCGAGGAGGCTAGATAAAACGAAGCCAGAACTGCTCTTGACCTTCATCTTGTTGGCTTTGCTTTCCACAACCATGGCAGCACCAGATGAAGCCAGCGGAATTGTCGTTAACGTCTTAGATGGTGGCACCTTCGACGTCAGGATCGACAAAAACGATTCCAGAATTAAGGACAGGATAGAACGGATCGGGCTTGCCGACCTCCTCGTTTTGAACACGAGCAGTCAGGAAGGCTCTGCCACCAAAGATTTTACCGCCGCGATCCTCCTAAAGAAGACCGTCTGGCTCGATATCGACAACGCTTCTGAAAGCGGGCGCGGGATCGATGGCAGGCTCCTTTGCGTGGCTTATCTTTCTGGGATTGATGGGTTGCCCGTGACCACTTCACCTTTCAACAGGATGTTGGTGGATGCAGGATGTGCCAAAGTTGAGGACGATCCCGAAAACGAGTTCGATCCCGAAAACTGGTGGCGCCTTGCGAACGTCTCCGAAGCTGAAATGGTAACTGCCATCAACGAGTCAGAATTGAGTCCAAACACCACTGCATCCAGCCCAGGGACCAACTTCACCGCGCCAGAAGTGGAGGTCAATCTTGCAAAGCCTAAGGTCGAAGTGAAGATCAAAAAGCCAAAGATAGTGGTAACCCCAATCAAGCCGAAGATAGAGGTCAAACCCAGAAAGCTGCAAATTGCCAATTCAGAAGAAAACATGCCAGATAAATCGCTCCAAGCGCCCGAAGAGAAGAACAAAGGCAAATCAGACGGCTACAAAAGTGTAACTCCTCTTGGAGATAACCAGACGTTGGAACGAAACTTAACAGCATCACCGGTTGCAGAATCAAAACTCGAACGAGAGCTGGAAACGAACATGACAAGGGTTGGAAACGATTCTGGTAACCTGTCCGAAACTAAC
>CAZXBV010000236.1:0-2675 GCA_964639155.1 uncultured Methanotrichaceae archaeon | reverse complement strand
GTCAAAGATAGCGCCAAATCGATACATTACGAGAATTATTCTCATGATGAGTTCCATGAGCCAATTGGTTCATGGGAATCTGCGGACCGTTTTGTGTGCACATAGGCGGTTTATGTTATTCTGCTGATGTTCAACGATACGAATATGTCACATCTCAACGTCTTATGACTCTCACATTTGTCCTAAATACGCCGTCAAACGTCACATTAATCTCATTTATCACATCACTTCAGGACCTTAGTTCACCCATAGGTTCTTATTTTCCACTTTGTTTAACAAAAAGATTCATAAATAGGAAGATTAAATCTAGATTTCGTATCATAAGATGTGATAGAATTGATGGAGGTATTTTGAATGAGAGATTCGATCTTGTTAGGGTTTGCTACAGGCATGTTCATCCTGCTGATGGCAGGTTTTGCTCTTGCCTCTGATGGTGGTGAGTCGGTTGCAGTCTACACCGTGGCCGATACTACTGGCGACTGGGGCTTTCCCTCACCTTATGCCCACTACTCAAGAGGTCCAGGATATACGCGGATGAGCTTCATCTTCGATACCCTGATCTGGAAAGATGATAGTGGATATGTTCCAGCCCTGGCAGAGGACTGGGAAATAGAAGGAGACGACATCTACGTCTTTTACCTGAGAGATGGGATTACATGGCACGATGGCGAAGAGTTCGACGCCAATGATGTCGTTTTCACAATCGATTACATCAAAGACCATCCCTACCAGTGGGTCGATTCATCAATTATCGAGAGTGCCAAAGCTCTCGACGACCATACCGTAAAGATCACCTTATCTGCACCCTACGCCCCCTTCCTAGACCAGGTTGCAGGAACCCTTCCGATCCTGCCCGAGCACATATGGGACGACGTCGACGATCCCATGAGCTTCAAGGATCAGGAGGCTCTGATTGGAACTGGACCGTACACATTTGACATCGACGACTACGACAAGGTTCAGGGCACATACCGATATCAGGCCAACGAGGACTATTATTTGGGCGCGCCCAAGGTCAAAGAGCTGATATTTGTCAAGATCACTGAACCGAGTGCTGCGGCCCAACTCATTCAAGGGTACGTCAACACCGCTGGGATCCAGCCTGAGATGATCGACCAGCTGAAAGACGATTTCGTGATCCTTTCAGTCCCATCTCACTGGTGGAACTACAAGCTGATGATTAACCACCAGAAAGAGCCGATGTCTGACAAGAGGTTCAGACAGGCACTCGCCTACGCCATCGATCGAGAAAACCTCGTCAATATTGCTGGCAGAGGATATGGCCTTGCTGGAAGTCCTGGATTCATTCCATCTGATCACAGCTGGTACAACGATGATATCAACGATTTCTACCCCCACGATCCGGCTAAGGCAGGGGATCTTCTAGAAAATATGGGGTATGATGGCCAAGAAATCGAGCTGCTGGTTAAGGGTGGACGAGCAATAGAAGAGCGCATTGGCGAGCTGATCAAGGTAGATCTCGAATCCGTCGGGATAAACGTTGACCTCCGGACGATGGACTCGAAAACTGTCGATTCCAAGGTCGGCGAGTGGGACTTTGACCTTGCCTTGAGCGGTCATGGCGGTTTGATTGGTGACCCCAACTTCCTGGCTAGAAACACCATCGATATGGACAGCTTCAACAGCGCGAGGTACGATGAAAACGCAGAGCTAACCGATCTTCTTGAAGAGCAGGTGACCGAGACCGATGAGGATGATCGAAGCGAACTGATCGATCAAGCTCAGGTCCTTTACGCCGAAGACGTTCCGGCTCTCACCCTTTACTATACGGAGGCGTTCGTCGCTCACGACGATCAGGTTGATCTGTACTACACTTACAATGGGATGGCTCTTGGCATTCCGATCGCTCTGAACAAGCTCTCCTTCGTAGGCGTGTGAGGGCGTCATCGCATGAAAAACGTTCCAGGTTCTGCGGCAAATGGCTGCGGAAATCTTTTTTTATCCCCATCGGACCGTTAACTCGTGATGTTAACAGGTGATCGAGTATGATGCTGAACCCAAATATGAGAAGTCAGGTCTTGCCTATGCCGGTGGTTCTAATATCCACGGTATCGAAGGCGGGTGTTAGAAATGCTGCCCCATGGGGATGCATAACTCCGATTCTAAGGCCTCTTGACGAGATCTTGATAGCTTCCTGGCTGAAGAGAGATACTCTCAACAATATACGCGAAACCCGCGAGTTTGTGGTGAACGTTCCTCGGTTTGACATGGTAAAAGAAGTCGAGATATGTGCGAGAAACTTCCCTCCCGACGTTGACGAGTTTTCTGAGGCAGGCTTTGAGTCCGACCCTTCCGTGAGGGTGAAGCCTCCAAGGATCAAAGGTTGCGTTGCCTGGATGGAATGCGTGTTGGTCGAAGAGATCTTGAGGGAAAAATATTCTTTGATCATAGGAAAAGTCGTCCACCTCGAAGGAAATGACGATTTCTTCAACGATAAGGGCGAGATGGAATTCGAGAGAGCAAGGCCGATGTCTATGATATTTGGATCCGGTGGTGTTCAGTACACTCATCCAACCTCTGAACGTTAACGTGATGTTGGCTGATCTATAGAAGTTCTAATATGCTGTATGATTAATTTATAGCGAAACGACTTCAATTGAGCGCGGAGGATTTGTGGGATCGTCTTCTCAATACGCAGTACCCCAGCAGCATGG
>CAZXBV010000235.1:0-2692 GCA_964639155.1 uncultured Methanotrichaceae archaeon | reverse complement strand
CCGTCCAACTTCGGCGAGGAGCCGAACTTCTTTGGGGCTCGAACAGCCAACGATGGCGAGGGTGATTCTCTGAGAAAGGGCGTACCTGACAAGAAGCACAGGGGTGATCTTTTCCCTGGGATTTATGTAGTGGCCAGCCCCCAAAACCTTCATTCCAACGATTGCAATGCCCTTTTCCTCAGCTGCCTGCAAAGTCGCGTCAAGAAAACCACCAAGATCACCTTCTAGAGGGTTTACGGGCATGAGCACTGAATCCACGTCCCAGTTCTCGACGGCATAAGTCAATATAGACGGGTCGTGATGGCCAGTAACACCTATGAATCGGACCTTTCCTGCGTCTTTTGCCTCTCGAAAAGCCTCCAGCGCGCCTCCCGGGCCCCCTACCTTGCGAAGATCTGATTTCGATCTGAGGTCATGGATCTGCCAAAGGTCAAGGTGGTCCAAGCCCATGGTTTCTAGAGTGCTTTCGAGATCGTTCAATGCGCCGTCTTTATCGCGAGAGGCGGACTTGCTTGTCTGAAAAATATTTGTCCGTAAATCAGGATGATCCTCCCAAAACTGGCCATAATAACCTTCACTTCCCGCATAAGCTTTGGCTGAGTCAAAGTAGGAGATCCCTTGAGACGCTGCTTCCATGATCACAGCCTGGGCCCTCTCATGCTCGTCATAGGTGCGGAGAATTCCTTCGCCACCCAGGCCCACGATTGTGACTTCCTGACCGGACTTGCCAAAAAGGCGAGATCCCAGGCAGGGTCCTGTGGGGCTCATATTCGCGTTCTCTCCTTTAAGGGCTCTTTCCTCCCATAACACTCACCTTTCCGGCCGTTATGTCGGCAGGCATCGGGAAGTAGGACGACAGGTTTTCTTTCACCCATTTGGTGGCCAAACGGTTCGATTGTTCGGCGCCGTCTTCGCTCTGAAATATGTTGATGAAGGCCACAACACCATCTCCAGAATCTACGCCATAATAGTTTATGAATCCTGGAATCTGACTGACCTGGGGCAGAAAACTCTCTTCGACCTGCTGCATAACCTCGTCGACCAGGTTTATGTCGGTCTTGTACCGCCGAATGCTCATGTACATGTTCACCTCATCACCACGTTACATTTGGACGGCATCGAATAACTACTTTATCAAAAGATCTGGGAATTGGGAATCCTGGCGATCCATTTGATGCGTTTGCACTTTTTCGGCCAGGCAACGACCAAATCACTCCTGATTAATACGAAAATTTGGCCGAGAACGGGCCGGAAAAGCGACGATCGACCAAGAGCCTATATGACGCGATCAACCAATAATATTTTGGACGCGGCCTACTTTTCCATCTTCCAGCCGGACCTTGATCCCGTGAGGATGATGAGACGATCTGGTCAGGATCACTTTCACGACTCCATGAGTCCTCTTACCTGTGCGCTGGTCCTTTTTTAGGACCACTTCCACTTCAAGACCCGGCCGTATGTCGCTGCGGTTTGTTCCTTTCAATTGGAAAGCCACCTGTATAGATCAAAGCGAAAAGGTGTCAAATGATCTCTAAAAGCTCGATCTCGAAGATCAGATCTTTTCCGGCCAGCGGATGATTCCCATCGAAGGTGACGTTTGCCTCACTCATCGCCACAACTTGAAGCTCGAACTTCTGATCATCCTTTGAGAACTGGATTCTCTGCCCGATCTCTGGCTCTAAGCCTTCGGGAAGCTTGTCTTTTGGGATCTCCAAGACTAATTCGTCTCGATGAGGACCATAAGCGTTCTCGGAGGATATTTCGATGGTCTTTGAATCACCTGGCTTCATACCGATCACAGCGTCCTCAAAACCAGGGATGACCATCCCTTTTCCAACTATGAACTGGATGGGTCCATGATTTTCTGAAGAGTCAAAGACGGTTCCGTCGGCGAACGTTCCCTTGTAGTTCAGCCGCACAACATCATCCTTTTTTGCAAATTCCATTCACATCATCCTCTCGTCTTCACATCCTGGTCATGACTCAAAATGAGATTTGGATGGCTTGAAATGTCGAACTCTCATAAGTTCGACATATTGGTCTAATCGTATTGTTAAGGTCGCTAGTTTTCGATCAGCTCTCTGATCCTTCTTCAACGATCTCGAGCAATTTGATCTCGAATACCAGGTTTTTTCCCGCGAGGGGATGGTTTGCGTCCAGCACCACCTTGGAATCTGTGACTTCGGTCACGGTCACTTGGAGCATTTTATCATGAGATTCGCCGATCTGGATGGCTTGCCCCACCACTGGTTCAACTTCTTCGGGCAAGTTATCCCGGGCGATCTCGATCACCAGCTCTTCAAGATGAAGGCCGTAACCCTTCTCCGGCGAAATACTAACCGTCTTCAATTCTCCCGGATTCATACCTTCGACCGCCTCCTCGAAACCTGGGATCACCTTTCTGCTGCCCACGGCAAACTCCAGCGGATCTCGGCCGATCGAGGTGTCAAAAACGGTGCCGTCTTCGAACTTGCCGGTATAGTGGACCTTCACTACATCGCCCTTCTTTGCCTGAACCATTCTCAAATCTCCGTTTTTGAATGCGCGTTTTATCTAACTTGGCACTATATCTCAAGTTTCTGGAACCAAGTAATATGTAGATAGCGGCTCGGTGCAAATTCTGTATCACTCCAAGGTAGGAACTGTATCTTCTCTATTTGAGGGGGCAAAACTTGAAACGTGACACACAAAA
>CAZXBV010000234.1:0-2695 GCA_964639155.1 uncultured Methanotrichaceae archaeon | reverse complement strand
CCGCCCTTTAGGGCGGGGTAGTTCACAAACCGCCCAAGTCCATCATGACCGTGGCAATCCAGGAAGATATCGCAAATCAATCTCTATTAGCCGTCTACAATAAATTTCAGATTAATATATCGACAGAAACTATTTAAAGATAAAAGTCGATCCATGACTGATGGATCAGCTCGTCGTCTTACAGGAGATATTCGAATCTTACATGAGAGGGGGTTATCCCCGTCCCATCGACGCCAATTCGATCGACGGTGATTGCACGCAACAAATCAGACGTTTACTGGAGGTTTTTCAACAGGGTGACATAGACGAAGAGGTCTGCCTCGAGCTTATGAACTGCCTCAGCGACCTTTACGAGGTCAAAAGGCTAGGCGACATATGCCGACTCGCAGGCCTCCTGGGCGGCGCGGTTAGATGTTACAACAAGGCCCTCTCGATGACCACAGATCAGCATTTAAAATCAATTCTTCTCAATAATTTGGGCCAAGTTCATGCGCGTCAGAGTTATCTGGGCAGGGCCATTCATCACTACGAAAAGGCCGCGGAGGGTTTTTCTTCGATGAACGACCTGGGTGGACTGGCCCATGTTCTGGGCAACATGGGATCTGCCTATAGAAGATCTCATGAGTGGGACACAGCGATCGACCACTGCGAAAAAAGCCTGGAGATATTCAGAGAGATCGGCGACGAGTCAGGGACGGCTCAGATGACTGGAGCCCTGGGCCAGATCTATGCAGAGAGGGCAGATCCTGAACGGGCTCTTGAATACTATGAGAAAAGCCTGGAAGACTTCGATCGAATCGGCGATCAGAGACGAACTGCCAAGATGTTGAATCAATTGGGACAAATCTGCGTCGAGATGAGGCGCTGGAATGACGCCATAGACTACTACAACAGGAGCATCAGATTATTCGGAGATCTGGGCCAGAACAAGAACGTAGGCCAGGTCCTCTCAAACTTGGGTCGGCTCTATCTCGACAGGGGCGACCTCATGGCGGCCAGAGACCTTCTGGAACGAAGCTTAGACAAAATTCCGCAGAACGTTCACCCGGCCCGTCCCAACGCAGTATCGTGGCTCGCGGTCACTTATACTATCTTGGGCAAAGCCCTTCATGACCAGGCACTACAGCAGATCTCGAAGGGAGAAAATACAGAGGAGACTGCAAACGTCCTTGAGAAGGGTTCTGTATGCTACTCAAGAGCTTCAAACTGTTATGCTGAACTGATCAACATACCCGAAATAGCCTCGCCCGATCAGAAGATGGGCGTTGGCGTCACCAAATTTCTCTCCTACTTTGTCCTTTTAGAATCAGAACGGCGTGACACCGAAGCCGTGAAAATAGCCAACGAGGCAATTTCTGCGCTCAAGGACGTCTCTGCCAGCGCCGATTCTACCGGAAAGAGGTGTATCGAGGTCATTCAAAGGTGCATGTGGGGGATGAAAGAATGCTGGCAGATCAACCTGTCGAAGGACGAGCCCTGGAAACTCACCGAGATGTTGGATGATTCGATCGAACGTCTGATCGACGGTGCCCTCCTGCTGAGCGAATCGACCGAAACTTGGCCCAGAAACTACTGCGAAGCTTGTGGATATCTCTGTGAGGCCCTCAGCACTCTTGCCGAGGCGATCGAGGAGTTTCAGGGAGGCGATCCCTCAGGGGCCTTATTAGAAGCGGCCTCCATTCTGAGACGCGCTGAACAGAAGTTCGAGCTTGTGGCCCCCGATCTTGGAATGTTGAACGCGTTTCAGATCAGGGTGGCACGCCAGAAAGCCGAATGGATGGCAGAGATGGCAGAGAGGCGCAGCGGTGGTGCTGCACTCATCGAGGTTTACCAAAGCACGCTCCTCCTAGTCGGCTGGGTTCTGATAAACACGGCCTTGGCCGGAATGGAGCGGTTTGATCGGATCAGGACATGGGACGACTCGATGAACCTGATCGAGGACAAAATCCCAGAGCGATCTCATTCCAAAATATACGATGCAGGAAAAGAAGGATGTTTACACCTTGCCCTCCTCGATTCGATCAAAAAGAGGAATTTAGAGAGCACAGAGACTTGGTGTCCCAAAGAGAAGACTCAATACGTTTTGGAGGATGATGAAAGACATTCATCAGCATCGGTTGATATAGCTGTTCCAATCAACAAATTTCCTACCCGATTGCCTCAAGAACCTTCTGGACACAACGAAGGATTTAAAGAAATCGTGCGGATTCGCGCAGTCCTAGCAATTGCGAGAATCGCTGAATTCGTCGAAGGAGATCTGTTCAGAAATGCAAAAAGCAAAAGCGTAAACCTGGAAGGGCTATTCACCTTTCCAAAAATTCGATCAGGCATTTCCAGGGCCTTCAGGCTCTTTGCAGCCATGGTCGTTCTTTATCTGATCATAGACTTTATCCATTTCTTGGTGTAGCATCTTTTCGGATATTTCCATGGATGCAGCATCTTCATGAATCCGACACATAGCGATTTTTCGTGTTTTGGGTACGGGTGTACGAATTGTGGGCAGTTTTGCACCCATCGCGAAGGTTCCGGACCCGAAATTGGTCCTTACACCCACTCACACGCTTTTTGACCCTGAATCAAAGGGCCAGGCCAAAGGTGGCCCGCCCAAGCGGCGCCACCTGGAGCCAGATGCGCCAGGCGGGCTTCGCGTTTCACCCTACCCCAATACGATGGAAACGTCTTATCACAGCATGGT
>CAZXBV010000233.1:0-2699 GCA_964639155.1 uncultured Methanotrichaceae archaeon | reverse complement strand
CATATGAAGGATCTTTCGCGATCTCGACCAGCTCCATGGTTGAAACGAAATCAGCCCTTTTTGAGATGGCGTACTCTACGAACTCTGCATAAGCCTTCTGATACTCTTCGTCGGTTCCGTATACGAAATTGTGGAATATGACCACCATGGGGTCGCCCTTTCTGGAACACTCCTCAAACTCGGCGATAAGAAGGTCGTACCACTGAGACCCTGTAAGGCCAAGCACCTCTTTTGCGAACCTGTCAGATAAGGGTACAAGCTCACCTGAGAAAAGATGTGTGCTCACAGGAACTGCGTAGAAACTGTGCCCTTCTGCTGAGTAGGGCCAGGTATCGTTCTCGTGGCCTGGAAGGTGGATCAAACCTGCCTGATATCCTGAATCGTATTCAAAGCCCATCTTGTCCAGGATCTTGTAGGTGGTCTCACTCTGATTGAACCGCTGGGGTCTGAAACCCTTGACCTCTATCTTCCTACCCTCGCATATGTAGGCCTCTTCGACGAGCCGTTTTGCTTTTATGAGGAGCGGATACTGCACACCATAGGTCATAGTTCCAAGAAGCTCGTCAGTGGTCATTCCGTGAAACGCCATCTCGTGGTTCTCTTTGGCGCCTATCCTGGTTGCATAGAGCTTGTAAGATGTGTTTGCGCTTCTTGCTGAGACGAAATCGCTTGTAGAATAAATTGTAACGTTCAGCTCTTCAGGATCGATCTTGTTGAGCATATCTATGAGTGAGACTGCTTCGATCTCGATCCTATCTTCGATGGTCTCGTTGGCAGCCACGGGATAAAGTTCGGCATCTATCATCAAGTTCAGCAATACCGGCCTTGTCCTCGCCGAAATTCCTGCAGAACTTGATGTTATTTCATCGGATGGGCTTTCAGCTTCACTAACATTTGCCATAGTTATAGAAGGGAGTGAGAGCCAGCTGGCAGAATCAAACTTACAAGAACAATCCGCAGTAACCATCCCACCATCATAATATGCAGTTGCGTTTGCTTTGTTCGTCAAAGTGCCTTTCGAGTCGGCTTCACCGACCCAAAGCTCTACAGTCTGTACCCTGCCTATCGGTATTGAGGAAATAGCCCATACAACAATTTCGCCCACGATTTCGGGCTTTGGGTTCGATCTGATGAACGTCATGCCTTCTGGCAAGTGGTCAGAAAGGTTGATCGGCCCTAACGGTTTGTTCCCATCGTTTGTCACGTTTATATTGAACTTGATCGTTTCATCGTCTCTTGATGCGGTCTTGGTCAGGTTGATGTGAGGTTCCAGATACTTCGGCGTTTTATATATTGCAACAGAAGTGGCGATGGTATAATCTCCATGGAACACCTGATCGACCCTTGCCTTTTCCCCGCCCGGATACTTCGAAACAGCCAAAATTTCTCCATATCCTTCAAACTCGCCAAATAGCGCCATCGAACCAGGTGTGATCTCGCTTTCTTTATCGATCCGGGTTGCAAAGCTTATCTTCTCACCTATCAATGAATCCTTGTCCTTCGCCCAGATGCCCTCCCCCCATTTTGATGAATAGTTGACCCCAAAGTTTCCAAAGCGTGCCTCTTCTGGGATGTGAGCCATGTTGACATCTTTTTGGATCATGCTTGAAGAGACCTTCTCGTCAGATTCGTAATAGCCGCTTCCATGTTCGAAAGATCCAACCTTGTCATCGACTATTTTATCCGAAGCCACAAAACCGACGCCTTTCACGGACTTTTCTGAGGATCCCCCGCTTTCAATATGGGTTTCTGCCCTGAAGTCGCCATGATAACGATCGCTCAGTTCGACCACGGTCTTTCCGCTCGTCGGATCCCGCTTTAGATACCCGATCTGGGCGACCCCCCCGCTAAACTCGGCGTCAGAAGCGTAAACTGTTTCGTTTTCGTCCACCAAAAAGGAGCTGTTCTTCTCGATGAATTCCATGTAGCGATAACTTTCGGCGACGGACTCTCCTTTAAAATAGTTCTTTGCACAGGTCCAATCAGTCCAAAGTGAGTCATAGCTCACGTTTTTTCCGGGCAACGAAAAGCTCGTCGGTTTGTGGCTAGCAAAGACCTGCTTATTCATCTGTATGCTCCCGTTGGTGGTGTTAAGCTTGGATAAGACCTCTTCTTCGTAATACCCGCTTCCATGTTCAAGGGTCGAAATCGTGGCCCCTGCCATGTTAGTTACAGTGACGCACTCCTCGGACTGGGACGTTAAAGAGTTGTTAGTTCCAATGTAAAAACCTGTGATGTTGACTCGATTTATCAGTTTGTAGGAATCTCGAGCGGTTGATAAGTGTTTTCGCAGTGATACAAAACCCTCGCCAGAAATAGACGACGTTTCCTCGAATCGAACATCAGGCCGTTTCAGAATGTCAAACAACAATTCGATCGATCCGGTCCGATTTTCTTCTAGCGCCCCCACGTTCCAGATCAAAACGCCGTCGCGGATGGTGTCCGGCGATGGCGAGGCGCTCACATAGACCAGATCCGGCGGAAAGTGGTCCACAATGGTAACGTTCGAGACCGTGAGGTTCAGATCGTTTCCGTATGTTATGTGATAAATTACCCGTTCAGTGGTTTCGTATGTCGGTTTTTCTGCAATCTTGTTGATCCAAAGAGAAGATATTACCCATGTGACCAGAGTCAAGAATGTGCCCTCAGACTGAGTACAGTTTGCCTTGTAGCGGTTGTATATGACCGAGGAGTTGAGC
>CAZXBV010000232.1:0-2707 GCA_964639155.1 uncultured Methanotrichaceae archaeon | reverse complement strand
GGCGAAGAGGGCGAAACCCTCAAGAAAGCCATGGAAATCCTGGTGGCCCTGGGCGACATATACGGGGCAGAACGGCTCATCTCCATATCGAGCGCCCAGATAGCTGGTGTCTCCTACAAAACCATAGGCGAGGCTGGCTTGGAGTGGATATCCGACCTCAAGGGCAAGGTGAAAGTTCCAAGCGTTCTCAACCCGGCGGGGATGGACCTCGTCCGCTGGAAGGAGATGGGGGTCGACGAAGAGTTTGCCAAAAAACAGCTTGCGATCATCGAAGCTTACCGCCGCCTTGGAGTCTCAATCGAGTGTAGTTGCACACCTTACCAGATCCTAGAAGGCGTCGCAAAGCGCGGTGACCACCTGGCCTGGAGCGAATCTTCTGCGGTATCCTTTGCAAACTCGGTTATAGGCGCAAGAACGAACCGGGAAGGCGGTCCATCAGCCCTCTCTGCAGCCCTGGTAGGAAAGACGCCACTTTATGGATACCATCTAGACCAGAACCGGGTTCCCACCCATCGAGTGAAAGTCGAGGCGGATCTGGAAGGTTCAGACTACGGCGCTCTTGGAGCCCTCGTCGGAAAGATGGTAGGCGAAGGCATACCCTGGTTTCAACTCAGGCGCTCACCCACAAGAGACGAACTCAAATCCCTGGGCGCAGCTATGGCTGCGAGCGGATCTGTTGCCCTTTACTATTTCAACGAGGATGCGCCCACGGGCTCTGTTGATATGGAAGCAATCTCGATTAGACCTGGCGACATAAAAGAGGTCTACGAGAAGAACAGGCCCGACGAAGACGTGGACATAATCGCTCTTGGATGCCCACATTGTTCTCCAGACGAACTGGAACGGCTCGCGCACCTCCTATCGAAAAAGACAGTCAAACGAGAGTTTTGGATCTGCACTAGTAAACGCACGAGAGATCTACATCCCGATCTCGTGGAAACGATCGAAAAGAGCGGTGCCAAGGTGTTTTGCGATACTTGCATGGTGGTCTCGCCAGCAAGCGATCGTCATCGCAAGATGATGACCAATTCGGGCAAGGCTCTGGCCTACATTCCTGGACTTTGCAAGATCAAGGCCGCCTTTGGAACCACTGAAGAGTGTGTTAGGGTGGCAACTGAAGAGGTGGTATGAGTGACTGAAATTAAAGCTCATCGGGTTTCTGGCGGTTGCGGCTCTGGTGAGGCCCTGGTAACGAAGGAGGCAATATCGTTTCTTGGAACGGTGGATCCCGAGACTGGTATTGTGATAGATCCAAATCACGAGCTTTACGGCAAAAGCATAGCTGGCAAAGTTCTCATATTTCCTGGCGGAAAAGGCTCTACTGTGGGCTCTTATGTAATATACCAGCTCAAGAAACGAGGCGTTGCCCCGGTGGCCATGATCAACCTCAGGTCAGAGGCCATCGTCGCGGTGGGCGCAATAATCAGCGAGATACCTCTAGTCGATGGCCTTCCCGAAAGCATCTTGTCTATCCAAAACGGCGCAAAAGTGACTGTTGATGCAGATTCTGAAGTGGTAATCGTCGATATGTCGACTCGTTAGAGGTTAGAGGTTAGATGTCAAATTAGCAGAATTTAACGGATTGAAAACAGAAGGGGGTGGTGCAGACAAATGAGGCGATCAAATGCCAGTCACCCCCTATTTTAGGCCATCCAATCGGTTGCAATTTTCCGATTCCGCCTGAATTGCACCTCAATCTGGCCATTCTATTTCTCTATCAGGAACGTCCGTTTCGTGGAACTTGATCTCCTTTTGGATCGAGAAATTTCCTGAGAACTCTTCATCACTTGATATGTCTTTATAGAATATTTTCCACATGTTGGCATTGGTTCCCCAAGTTCCAGTGAAGTCACTGAGGGTGTCAAGGCCCACAGTATGGGCGACGCTCGAGTTCTCTGTTGAGCCAAAGTAAGCTGTTTGGTCTTTTTCTATGCGATTTACGCTGAAGGTCTCTATGACGTTCGCATCTATCCCACCATAAAGTCCCCTTGAATTGAGGAATTTTCCCCCTTCAAGTGGCGTTATGCCATCGTAGATCATTTTGACATTGTCATAGAAGTTCAGCTTTTTCGGAGAGGTCCCATCCAGGTTCGCTGGATCTTCGCAATCGGTCAGGTTTCTGACGAGTTTATCTGCGTTCTGGGAGTAGACGTGGACTGCGTCCATGTCGATATTTCCATCTCCACTCATGACGTTGCGGTACTCAAGGGCCACACTTCTGTCTGTTATGGTCATCTCTGCTTCGATAAGGCCCGATCCACTGACCAGCTGGCTTTCACAGAATTGCTCGTACTGTTCCGGTTCATCTATCGGCGGTTTCGCCAGAACTAGGCCACAAGCCAGAACAAAGGCGATCGCCACTAAAACTCCCTTCATCGGTTTCATCCCCCTTCATGTTGTTCGCACAAAAACAAATATGTTAATTTAATTAATTGTTCACCTTGACTTGACCTTCACAACGTTGGAAGATTTTCCATCACCAAAGTCGGATGCAGATTGATCATCCACTTTGATATTTTCCTCGTCGTATAGATCGCCTCTGAAACAGTCTTCCTGGGCAGTATCGATCGTTAAAACGTTCTGGGCTTTGGCACCATCCCCGCTCATGCTCATAGATATCTGATTTCCGAAATCAAGGTCACATTTGTTCAAAATTTCACAGATTTCGCGCTTGATTCTTACCAATTCTCTGTCAGACCCATTAACG
>CAZXBV010000231.1:0-2716 GCA_964639155.1 uncultured Methanotrichaceae archaeon | reverse complement strand
GTTAAAATACCAATGGACAAATTGACTCATGCCCGAAACATGATAATTTACGGCTTTCTATAAAAAATCTGCAAAAACCCATATAGAAACACTTTTATTTTT
This sequence comes from uncultured Methanotrichaceae archaeon, assembly GCA_964639155.1. Lineage (GTDB taxonomy): Archaea > Halobacteriota > Methanosarcinia > Methanotrichales > Methanotrichaceae > CAYWZG01. The sequence goes on along the minus strand of CAZXBV010000231.1, from coordinate 2,614 downwards.
GGATCGGAAGATACTATTTCTATGCCCAAAGACCGCGTCCGCAGAAATGCCATAGGAATTTTGGCTCTGATCTTCCTGTTCCTTTTGGGATACGCCCAGGCATCTACTTTCATAGTGGCCCCAGATTACGACAATAAGAACATCCAGAGTACCATAAACAAAGCAGATCCCGGCGACAGGATAATCGTGAAGAGTGGAACCTATAAAGAGAACATAGACATCTCTAAGAAACTGTCCCTAATCGGATTGAACTCAGGCAAAGGACGGCCGGTTGTAGATGCAGGTGGGCGCAGCAGTGCAATCACCATATCTATAGAAGGCGTCCAAGTCGTGGGTTTCGAAGTCAAAAATTCAGGCAGACTGTGGAAAGATGCAGGCATAAAGATCCTTTCGAACAAAAGCTCCGTTCGAGATAACTACGTGAGCAACAACGAATACGGGATCGTCCTCGACGGGGTTTCCAATTGCCTCGTGCTGAACAATACACTCTGTAGCAACGATGTGGGCATTGCCCTTTACAATTCTGAGAGCTACACAATCTCAGATAATTCGGCTTGCAACAACACATTTGGAGGCGTCCTTCTTAGCAAATGCAAAAACGGAACCATAAAAGGAAACAACGCAAGTTCCAACAAATGGGCTGGCATAATCCTAGGCGAAAGCACCGATAATACTGTTACGAACAACATAGCCAGGTTCAACGAAAACGAAGGGATTTGGCTTCTTCGTTCCAGCAACAACGTCGTTCGCAATAACAGAGCCAGGGACAATTACATCTTCGGAATCCAGCTATATTACTCTGGAAGAAATATCGTCACCGGCAACAGAGCAAGATACAACCTGGATGGCATATCTCTAGAAAACTCGAACAACAACTTTCTGATCGGAAACGACATGAGCAATAACTACTATGGGATCTACACAGACAACTCTCTTGACAACAGGATTTATCTGAATAACTTCATCGATAACGCAAACAACGTATACACCTGGAAATCGACCAACTTCTGGAACTCGACTGATCGAATAAACTATCAGTACAACAACGTGCCTTACATCAGATACATGGGCAACTTCTGGAGTGGCTACTCCGGACTCGATCCCTTTGGAGACGGCCTGGGTGATGATCCTTATTTGGTGTTCGAAAGTGAATGGGACTACAACCCCTTGAGGTTCTCGTCTGAAAACTACGTCATGAATACATAATCACATTGTCACGAAAAAGAGAATACGAACGGAAGAAACGAGGGAAAAAGGGAAAAAAAACCTTAGGGCAGCGCAAAATAGTCGCTGCCTCGTTTATTCCCGTTTAAGAAAACATTCTAATGGACTCATCAGAGAAGCTGATCTCTTCGCCCATGACCTTATCTACAGCCTTCTTGAAGTCCGGGGACAACACTGAATGGCCGCCTCTTCTTATCGCCATCATGCCTGCTTCTACAGTGATGGCCTTCAGATCGGCACCGCTCGCGCCCTCGGTCTCTTTGGCGATGGCTTGAAGATTGATATCGGGACTCAGTTTCATGTTCTTCGTGTGTATCGTTAAGATCATGTGCCTGGCTTCAACGCTAGGCATCGGAATCTCGATTATCCTGTCGAACCTTCCAGGCCTGAGCAGAGCAGGATCCAGTATGTCTATCCTGTTCGTAGCTGCGATGACCTTGATGTCTCCTCTCATCCTGAAACCATCAAGCTCGGCGAGAAGCTGCATCATTGTCCTGTTCACTTCGGCGCTTCCAGTAGTTCCATCGTGGGTCCTGATGCCACCAACCGCATCTATCTCGTCAATGAAGACGATTGAAGGTGCCTTGTCGCGAGCCATCTCGAAGATGTCGCGCACCAGCTGCGCGCCTTCGCCAATGAACTTGTGAACAAGCTCGCTTCCGGACATGTGGATGAAGGTAGCCTCTGATTGTTGGGCCACTGCCTTGGCGATCAGGGTCTTTCCAGTGCCGGGCGGTCCGTAGAGGAGTACGCCCTTTGGTGGCTCGACTCCAATTTCCTCGAAGATCTCAGGATGGGTTAAAGGCAGCTCGACGGTCTCTCTGACTTCTTGTATCTGCTCGTAAAGCCCACCAACCTGATCATAATTCACGTTGACCTCTTGGATCAACTCCATGGCCTTAGCCCTCGAGTCTACGGACTTGTCCATGATTCTGACTATGGTGAGCGAGTTGTTTATTGCAACTCTGGTGTTTGGCTGCAGCTTTTCCATCAGATCCGGTGCTGCAGTGGTTATGAATTCTTGGTTGTTTCCATGTTGTCTGAGGAGGACGTAATCATCCCCCACCTCAATAACTGTTGCCAGGAACAGCGGCATCCTGCGGAGCAAGGCGTTCTCTTTCTTGAGCCTCTCCGCTTCCCGCATGTACTTCTTGCTAGATATTAAGCTCTCGACGAGCTTGGCTCTGGTATCCTCTTTCTCGATTCGGAGGGTTTCGACCTCTTCGTTTAGGGTCTTGGTCTCGTTTTCCAGAGCAGTTATCCTCTTTAGATATAACTCGGCAACTGACTCTTGATCTGGTATAATCGTCGACTCAGTCATGCAATAGTGGGGATAGATCTTCACGAATATAAATTAGACCCCCCAAAATCGATTATTTAATATAAATTA
>CAZXBV010000230.1:0-2750 GCA_964639155.1 uncultured Methanotrichaceae archaeon | reverse complement strand
GCCCAACCAAGAACCGCTCCATCCTCTCGACCGCTTCCATGATCTCTTCGCGCGAGGTGGCATAAGAACACCTCAAGAACCCTTCGCCGCCCTCGCCAAAGACACTTCCTGGAACTGCAGCGACTTTCTGTTCATTTAAGAGCCGCTCTGCAAACTCTTCTGAACTGAGCCCCGTACCCTCTATCGAAGGGAAGGCGTAAAAAGCGCCCTTTGGCTCAAAACATGGAAGCCCAATCCTCTCCAGCTCAGAGACGAAAAGGTGACGGCGCCGGTTGTACTCCCGTTTCATCTCCATCATCTCAACGTCACCCCTCTTGAGCGCCTCGATCGCAGCCATCTGGGCCATTACTGGAGCGCAGAGCATGGTGTACTGATGAACTTTTGTCATGGCCCCAACGAGCGAAGGATCTCCCGCAGCATAGCCAATTCGCCACCCGGTCATGGCGCAAGACTTGGAAAAGCCGTTCAGAAGAATCGTTCGATCTTTCATCCCCTCAAGCTGAGCGATGCTGGCATGCTTTCCCTCGTAAGTGAGCTTGTCGTAAACTTCGTCCGAGATTACCAACAGGTCGTTTTCCACAACCACGTCGGCGATCTCTTCTAAGTCGTCTTGTGTCATTATCGCCCCAGTCGGGTTGTTTGGATAGCTGAGCAAGAGGACTTTTGTCTTCTCGGTCAAGGCGGCTTCAACGTCTTTGGCCCTCAGCTTGAACTGATCTGAAAGCTTCGTTGCCACAACTTTAGGAACGCCACCTGCCAATATCACATCCGGAATGTAAGCGACGTAACAAGGCTGGGGCACGATCACCTCGTCGCCAGGGTTCAAAACAGCCCTGAACGCCAAATCGACCGCTTCGCTCACACCAGTGGTGATCAGGATGTCGCCTTCAGGATCGTAGGATAGGTCCAAATCCTTCTTTATCGATTCTGAAAGCATCTCCCTTAACTCGATCAGCCCTTTGTTGGAGGTGTAAGACGTGTTGCCGCATTCAAGAGAGTAAATGCAAGCTTCCCTGATGTGCCAGGGCGTCGCAAAATCTGGCTCGCCCACGCCAAGGCTGATTACGTCTTTCATCCCCACCACTATGTCGAAAAACTTGCGTATCCCTGAAGGCGGAAGATCCTTGACAGTGCTTGCCACGTAAGACTCAGGAGACCGTTGTGCCAGCTCCTTCATGCTGTGATGCGTCTTGTTTTCCCTGGTCATCTTAGACTTAGTCGCCTCGATTATCTCAGCGGTCATGCCGTGACCACCAGTCGCTTGGGTCGAGTCCTGTCGTATAGGATTACCCCATGCTCTTTATAGCTCTTCAGGACGAAGTGGGTGCAGGTTGACTCTACGCCCTCTAAGGTGGAGACCTTATCTGTGACGAAAAAGGCCACGTCTTTCATGGACTTGCCACGAACCGTGAAGGATATGTCGTGATCGCCAGATATCAACCTCACTGACTGGACCTCGGAGAATCGGGCGATCCTTTCGGCGATGTCGTCGTAACCTTTGTCTCTTTGAAGTGACACCTTCAGCTCGATCATGGCGTAAACGTAACCGTCATCGACCTTGTCCCAGTTGATCATGGTCATGTATTTTCTTATGACCCCCGAATCCTCCAACCGCTCGATCTCCCTTGCAACCTCTTCTTCGGATGCGCCAAGAAGGGTGGCGATCTCGCTTGGAGTTGCCCTGGCGTCGTCTTCCAGGACCTCCAAGATCTCTTTTGTAAAATCCTTCATCTTAAATGCGCAAGGAGACCCCACCTTTCAGGGCGGGGAGGAATTGCGCCCTCCATCTTATAATGGTCAATATTGTCAAATCCAACACTTTTGCATTTTGTGTGATCCGTTTCCCAGATATGATGTTATGCAAACTGACATTCCCTTTCGAGGATCCACCTACATAACTCAAACCATGTTTGGCATGTCTTACTAATGTCCCTCTTGTCAATCCCATCGATCTGGTTCCCCCATATAGCGATCTTATACTGCCTTTTTTCGGTTGGAATCTGTGTAACTGTCTCCTATGTAACATAATAGGGGTCCAATAATATAAACCACGTTCTGTCAAAGCACCACCAACCACAGATCTGGCTAGAACAAACGCATCTACACAATGCGAACTATAGTGCTTAACGATACTTTTCGGACATATCTCTAACTCGTAAGAGTTTGAGATATGTCCTATTCGTATCGTTAAGCACGATTCTGGCGAGAACCGATTAGACACATCTAATCGGTTCTTGACTATAAACGTTTTTTTGGATTTTTGCGAAGTCTTTTTCAAACGCAGTTCGTCTCTAAGACCCTTCGTTTCAAATCCTTGTTTTAAGTGCAACCTTAGATCTCGATCCACTATCTCGGCATAAAACCATGTTTTGCCTTGTTCCAATGGTGAAAAGTTTTTGTTCCACCTTTTTACACCTTTTTTCGTCACAGCTTTGACATCTTCAACGACTACATCAGTTATCGGTATGATCTGCCTGAGCAGGTCCAGTATTCTCAGTTTAGCGTTCCACCTAGCATGAGTAGAAGGTGGTAACGATTTTTTGTTTCGAAGTCGGTTGTGGAATCTGGCCGGTCGTCTCCAACAGTTACGAAATCGTCTGGAGCGTCGCATATTACGTCTAACTTCCAACGATTTCTTGATGTGGTGTGGTGCCTCTGACATTCCATTCAACACAACTTCTTGTGTGCCAACTATAGACCATCCTTCGAACTTACTGCCAGGATCGATACCTAACGCGATGGGTTGGTTA
>CAZXBV010000229.1:0-2754 GCA_964639155.1 uncultured Methanotrichaceae archaeon | reverse complement strand
ACAAAACAAATATTTTATGGAATGGGCACCCATTACTTAACATGCACCATTCTCGGGGGGCTCTGCATGGCGAGAATATCGCCTACTTTTCGATGGAGATCGGGCTTGTAAACGAGATTCTGACCTATGCAGGCGGCCTTGGCACCCTTGCAGGAGATACGGTCAAGTCGAGCGCCGATCTGAAATTGCCTTTGGTTGCGGTAACCTTGGCGAACAGAGACGGAACATTCCGGCAGGAACTTGACGAACGCGGTTGGCAGATTGAGCATCCGATCAAGTGGGATCCTTCAGACCTGCTGGAGCCTCTGGATCAAATGGCAACGGTCCAGATCGAAGGGCGAGAGGTTAAGGTCCGAGCCTGGCTTTATGAGCTTTTGAGCCTCACAGGCGGAAAGATCCCTGTGCTATTTCTTGACACCGACATGGACGGGAACGATTCAGAAGATCGGAAGATCACATCTCACCTCTACGGCGGAGACGATCGGTATCGTCTGAAGCAAGAGATGGTTCTTGGGATAGGTGGCTTGCGAATTCTGGATGCCCTCGGATTTCGGATCAGGAAGTACCACATGAACGAAGGTCACTCAAGTCTCCTCGCCTTGGAGCTTCTCCAAAGGTCCGAAATGGACGAAGGAACTGTCAAGGACATGTGCGTCTTTACCACTCACACCCCGATCGAGGCCGGGCACGATAAGTTCTCTTACGATCTGGTCCGGGAGGTGATGGGTGAAGAAAACGTCCGGATTCTCAAGAAGTTTGGCGGATCTCAACGTCTGAACATGACACTTCTTGCTTTGAACCTCTCTGAATACGTGAACGGCGTTGCCAAACGGCATCGGGACGTATCGCGAAAGATGTTTCCAGGCTACAAGATAAACGCCGTGACCAACGGAGTTCATTCCTACACCTGGACCTGTCCTGCTCTCAGGGAACTTTACGATCGGTACCTTCCAGGCTGGGCTAACGAGCCTGAGCTTCTGGTCAGGGTGGACATAATCCCGGACGATCTGATCGTGGAGGCTCATAAAGCTGCGAAAAGGGATTTGATCGATCGCGTGAAGGATTCGACGGGCCTTGATATGGACCCAGAAGTCTTGACCCTCGGTTTTGCAAGGAGGGCTACGGAGTACAAGAGGCCCACCCTGTTGTTTTCGGATCTGGACAGGTTGAGGCGGATAAGTTCCAAAGGGAAGATACAGATCGTGATGGCGGGAAAGGCCCATCCCAAAGATGAGGGCGGAAAGAGGCTGATCGAAGAGATATTTCGTCATTCAGAGGTCTTGAGAGGCGAGATTCCGGTCGCGTATCTCGAAAACTACGACATGGAACTTGCTGCAAAGATGGTCGCAGGAGTGGATGTCTGGGTGAACACGCCGCTTCGGCCCCGGGAAGCTTCAGGGACAAGCGGGATGAAGGCGGCCCACAACGGCGTCATAAATTTCAGCGTACTTGACGGCTGGTGGATCGAAGGCTGGATTGAGGGGGTGACTGGCTGGTCTATCGGGCCCGAACCTGGCGAGCGGATCTCTTTAGAGGAGGGATGGCAGAGGGACCGAGAGGACCTTTACAGCAAGCTCGAGTACATAATCGTCCAGACCTTTTACAACAGAAAGGACGAATGGGTGAGGATGATGAATAACTCGATAGGGATGCTGGCCTATTATTTCAACACACACCGGATGATGCGAAGGTACGTCACCGAGGCGTATCTCTGATCTCTGACACGCTTATTTCAACCATTTTCGCAGTTCTCTGAAGCAAAATAGGGCAGCCCAAAATGTCCTGAAGGTCCACGAGATGGCCGCCCAAGCGGCGCGGGAAGAGGGGCGGGCCGCGCTGGGGGGCCGCTTGGCGCGCGCATATTCCTTCCGCCCGCAACCGAATCCGGGCCACAAAAAGAGGTGGGGGCGAAAACGGGAGGCGGTGGATTTGCTTTTCAGCTGCTGAGGTGATGGAGATCAGCGATCCTTAAGAAGGTCAAAAGGTAGATAACACCGAAGCCTCAAAACTGAGCCAAAAAAGGGTGTGCTGAAGGTGATCGATGGATGGACGCGTTTAATGTCCTGAAGGAACACGAGAACGAGATTAAGAAGCGGTTCAACGTGAAGCGAATTGGAATTTTCGGCTCTTATGCTCGTGGAGAGGAGAAGGAAACGAGCGATGTTGACGTGCTCGTGGAGTTTGCGGAGCCGTCCTTCGATAACTTCATGGATCTCGTCTTTTTTCTGGAAGACCTCTTCGGAAAGGAAGTGGATCTTGTCACCACTGGTGGTTTGAGCCCCTACATCGCCCCATTCGTGGAAGAGGAGGTGGTCTGGGCTGGATAAAGATCTGGTATTCTTAAGGCACATCCTCGACGAGGCAGAGTTCCTGCTCAAAAATTACCAGCATCTTGAGCTTCAGGACCTCTTGGAAGACGAGGTTTTGCAGAGGGCCTGTTTGAGGAGTCTGGAAGTGATCGGCGAGGCCACAAAGAACCTGTCAGACGAGTTCAAGGCGGGTCACCCAGTGGTCGAGTGGAGGAAGATCGCCGGGATGAGGGACAAGTTGATCCATCACTATTTCGGCGTTGACTGGGCGGTGGTCTGGATCGTCCTGGAAAATAAGATCCCTCAGCTGAGAAACGATGTGGAAACGCTGATAGAGGAACGGAAAGATCGGGTTTCTGGCCGTACCTGACGGCGGAACTTCAGGATAACGTTTCTTCTAGGTTCAGGCCAGCAGCGCTTTTCCTCAGATTCGCCCAGGCGGCGC
>CAZXBV010000228.1:0-2760 GCA_964639155.1 uncultured Methanotrichaceae archaeon | reverse complement strand
GACCATGGACAAGGAGCCACAATATACCTCAAGGAAAGGATCATCTCTGCTTCAAAGCGCCTTTCGGGAGCGCGCCTTCAACGGGATATACGAAATCATGGCGCGCCAGAACCACTTCTATGGGATCAACTGCAAGCTCTCAGGTTCGGTTTATGTGGTTTCGGAGATCGAGGGCGCAGTTCCGCTTGTACATGGACCCTCTGGGTGTGCCTTTCACCATCGCCTGTCTCCACGCAAGCTCTTTTCACCCATTCACGATCTGGCCTGCACAGATATGAGCGAAACTGACGTGATCCAAGGCGGTGAAGACAAGCTCAGAGCAAGGATAATCGACGTTTACCAGCGATACAATCCCGCCTTGATCGTGGTTTTGCCAACATGCGTCTCGGGCCTGATCGGCGATGATATTCTCAGCGTGATCGAGAGCCTCAGGTCAAAGATCGCCTGCGACATCTTATATGCGCCTTCAGAAGGATTTTCCCACAGGAACGGCGATTCGGTCGAGGTTTCGCTCAAGAATGCCGCAAAATCGATGAAATGCTCTTCACCACTTCCTACAGCTCAAGAACTTCGGGGCTGTGGCCACGAGGAGATGATGTTTTCTTTGGCAGATCAGCTGATGGAAGAGCAAGACGTAATCGAAAATTCCGTGAACTTGGAGGCTTTCGGAAGGTATACGCGCCGATTCTGGAACGACGTCGAAGAGATGAGGCGCGTCTTAGGAACGATTGGGATCGAGCTGAACACGACGATCCCCACGGCGACCGTCGACGCGATCAAACGCGCTCCTGCAGCGTCTCTCAACATCGTTGTGACCAGGAACACTAGATGGGCCGATAGGATGAAAGAGAGGTTCGGGACCGATTACGTGAAGAAGTGGTATTTCTACGTCGGCTTCGATAACGTCGGAAAGTTCTTCATCGAAGTGGCGTCGAAGCTCGGCCTGGAAGGCGAAGCCGAAGATGCAATCGAGCGCGAGAGAAAACGGGCTCTCGACGAGCTGAGTGAAAGTCACCGATTCTTCCAGAATCACAGTTTTGCAATCACTACTCAGAGCTTCATCTTCAACCCCAACCTCTTGAGCGTCTATGCCCAAGACCTCCAGATGCCTTTGAAGTGCATCTGCATTGATTCTCAGCCTATGAGGAGCATGAAAATATCTCAAGAGACCATCGAGATGATGGTCGGAAACTTGAGGGATGTGGCCGAAAAGCTGGACCAGAACGTCGAAATCCTCGTGGATCCCTCTTCTGAGAAGATAGCCAAAATTGCAAAGGATGTGGATTACTTGCTCACCGATCAAAGCGGGTTGCCTTCTCAGAATATAGGTGATGTCGGAGCGGTGAACGTCGCGACGGCGAGCAATTTGATCCATCAGACTGGGTTTAGGGGCACCATCGAGTTCGGAAAATATCTTGCCTGGAAGCTGCAAAAGGAAGCTTCGAATCCGAGTCCGAGTCCGCATCGAAAGCTCATAGCTTCCAGGTTCGATTACGAAGAGGGTTATTATCCGATGATCAAAGATCCCATGTGCTCATCTTCGAGAAAGATGTGGTCGGATATATGGTGCTAAATCTGGGATGACAAGTTGGCTGAATGGTTGACTGAACCGTTGACAAAACTGATATTGGAGCGGTATTAGAGTCGTGTTGGAGCGATTAAAATGGGTGGCGACAAATTTTTCGGCGCTTATCGAGCTTTTTCTGGGATCAAGGATGCTGTGGTGCTCAATCATGCCCCTATCGGATGTAATTGGGGGGCGGGGATGTTCAGAACCATCTCGAATCAGGCCGACGTCAGACAGGCCTGCACAGTGATGCACGAACGCGAGATAATCTTTGGTGGCGAAGAATCACTCCGAAGGGCGCTGGAGCGCGCTGATAAGCTTTACAACGCGCCCCTTCTCTTGGTCATCGCAGGGAATGTGCCCTCGATAATTGGGGACGACGTCGGGGGAATTATAGACGGTCTCTCTTTGAAAAAGGACGTTGTCTGGATGGAAGCTGCGGGTTTTAGCGGCTCCATGAGATCCGGATACGAAGAAGCCCTCTTAAGATTGGCTCCATTGATGAACGAATGCGATACGACTGACGGCTCGGTCAACCTGATCGGCTTTTGTCCAGATGATTTCAAGGTCGAGGCGGACGTAAAAGAGATCAAAAGGTTGATGAAGGGGGCTGGAATCGAGGTCAATTGCGTTGTCTCGAACTGCAGTTTCAAAGAGTTTGAGAGGGCTCCTGCAGCAGAGCTCAACGTGGTTCTTGGTCAGGGCAGAGATTTTGCAAAACTGATGAAAAAGGATTTTGGCATTCCCTATATCGAGTTAGATTACCCTTACGGGATAGAGGGCACCGAAAAGTTCGTCGAATCCGTCTCTGAATTTCTGGGCATGGGATGGAACTCTAGGGTTGAGGAGATGATCGATCCTTTCAAAAAAGTCTACCTCTATCTGCACGAGATCTGCGGAACTCCTGTCTCGATAATTGGTGATTTCCGCGCAGGTTCCATGGCAGAGTTTTTGAGCGGAGAGCTTGGGTTCGAGGTAGAGGTCCTATCCTCATTTGAAAGAGATCAGCACAGCTTCGAGCGGGACGTCAGAGATTCGAACACGATGATCATCTTTGGGTCCAGCTTCGAGCGAGATCTTGCCGAGGAGCTGAGGGTGCCTCTCGTGAGGTTCAATTACCCCGTCTTCGATCAGGTCAGCATCTATGACGATGCACCATATGCCGGTTTTAGGGGCGCGGTATTTCTGACCGA
>CAZXBV010000227.1:0-2769 GCA_964639155.1 uncultured Methanotrichaceae archaeon | reverse complement strand
TATCTGGGATGGTATCGTTATCTGGGATGGTATCGTTATCTGGGATGGTATCGTTATCTGGGATGGTATCGTTGCCGTCGGTCACGTTTCCGTTCTCATCGTTCAAGAAAGCCATCATCGATTCGGTCGCAACAAGATCAGAATCTAAGCTCAAATCGAGGGCGGGTTCGGACTGGCCCATCACAGGCATTGTCAGGATGAGCGCAGATAGTACCCCCACTAATACTGCAATAGATCTCATGGTGTTGGCAGTATAAACAAAGAGGCGGATAAACCTTTCCATAAAGGGGTGAAGAGGAGATGACGAAAAATTGAACGGTGGATTTTTGCTGTTCTGACCTGAAAATTGTCTGAAATCGAACCGATCTACCTAGTTTTCAGCGTCAAAACATGAGGAATTTTCGCCACGATCTATGGCCTTTAGCTCTTCGACGGTTGCATCAGGATGTTTGGTCAAGTATCTGGCCACCAGAGGCTTGTGAATCAAAGTGCAGTCAACGCAGCTCCATAGCCTTTTTCCTCGCCGGGACCTGATGAACCTTCCAAGCTCAGGATCTTTACAGGGGTACAAGGGGCAAAAGCAATGTGTACAATCTTGATTGGGGAGTTTATGGCAAGGATAATACTGACATTCCTCTGCTCTCACGTTCTTTACGGGCTCGTCTGCAGCTGGCCTTATCAAGCAAGGATCGTCAGTTACCAAGCCGTCGGCGCCCAGCCGGTTCATCCATCTGGCTTCATCGGGATCGTTTATGATCCAAGGGTAGACCTCGATCCCCTTTTGGTGAGATCGCTTGAAAAGGTTAGGGTTCACCCTCCTTGGGAATATAGCGTCGGCTTGCGCCCAAAGTGCCAGATCGATTGGATTTAGTGGAAGCGAAGAGATTATGATGCCCGTCTTGACGTCGGCTAGATCCTTTATTTCGCGAACTGATGCGTGATAGAAGGAGGTGACTATGGCCTTTCGACCCTCGACTTCTTGAGCGACGAGAGCTTCTAGCCCTTCGTCTTTCATTTCCACCACGATCCCCATATCGAGCTTTTCTGAAATGGCTACAGCTTCGCTCAAAGTTGGAATTTTATCTCCGTTATCGAGGTTCAGGCCGGAAAGGTCTTCCAAGGTCATCTCTTCGACTTTGCCGGATCCGTCAGTGGTTCTATCGACGGTATCGTCGTGAATGACGATGAGATGCCCGTCTTTAGAGAGCCTTACATCCACTTCTACGAAGTCGGCACCGCACCTTCGAGCAACTCTGATGGCTTCAAGCGAATTTTCGGGGGCCAGTGACCTTGCGCCACGGTGGCCGATCACAATCGACATCGAAATGAGTTTATTTCTGATAGATATATCACTTTTCCCGCCAGAAAGGAGGGCCACAGGGTAAGGATTATACCGTAAGCATATTCAACTTTGGTAGAGATGCTCGACAACCTTGAGATGTTTACTAAACTGAAGAGAGGTTCCAAGGACGCGATCAACATAGATCCGCTCCAGAGAGGCGGAATTTTGACGCCAGAGGCAAGAGAGGCGGTGCTCGAGTGGGCTGACGGATACTCTGTCTGTGATTTTTGCACAGGGGCTCTTGACAAGATCCAAAATCCGCCCATAAACAAGTTCGTTCACGACGCCTTGCCGGAGTTTCTGGATACGGATCAAGTTAGGGTAACTCACGGTGCCAGGGAAGGAAAGTACGCAGCGATACATGCACTTTGCGAGAGTGGTGACGTTTTGGTGGCGGATGGAAACGCCCATTACACGACGCTTCTTGCAGCAGAGCTAGCTGGCCTTAAGGTGGAACTCGTCCCTGCAACCAAAGGTCCCGAATACCGGGTCGATCCAGAGGGGTACAAAGACGTCATCGAGAAGGTCGAAGATCGAGGCGAGAATGTAGGAATGGCGGTTCTCACCTACCCCGATGGAAACTATGGAAACCTGGTGGACGCGAAAAAGGCCTCTCGGGCCTGTCACGAAAAGGGTGTGCCCTTGATGTTGAACGGGGCGTATTCTGTGGGCAGGATGCCGATCAGTGCTCGCGATCTTGGGGCTGACATAATCGTTGGAAGCGGCCACAAGTCGATGGCGTCTTCTGGACCGGTTGGGGTTTTGGGTGCAGCAGACGAGTTTGCAGAGACGATATTTCGAAAATCTGAGCTTGCGCCCAAAAAGGAGCTAGAGCTTCTTGGATGTACTCTAAGAGGCGCAGGGATCTTGACTATGATGGCAAGCTTTCCCCACGTCGTCAAGAGAGTTTCGCGTTGGGATGAAGAGGTGGAAAATGCCAGATGGTTTGCCACAGGAATGGAACGGATGGAGATGGAACTTCAAGGCGATCGGCCTCACAACCACGACCTGATGTTCTTCAAGTCAGATCCTCTCTACGAGATTTCCAAGACAGCAAAGAAGGGGCGATACTTCCTTTACCGCGACCTTAAGAAGAAGAATGTCTTTGGGATAAAGCCAGGACTCACCAGGCAGTTCAAGCTGAGCACGTATCAGCTTTCAAGAGAAGATCTCCAGACGGTTCTGGACGCCTTTGAAGATATCATCGCAGCCCACAGCAAAGCATAAAGTTTATGAGAGATGGCACTCGTAGAGGGCGCTAACAGAGCGGCTGTGGTCCAGGGGTTAGGACATGAGCTTCCCAAGCTCGTAGCCCGGGTTCGAATCCCGGCAGCCGCACCTATTTTCGCGCATCTTTTCGCAATACTTCAATGCAAGTTTCACTGCCCTGCAGGCATAATCTAAAACCGATCGATTGGTGCTGGTTC
>CAZXBV010000226.1:0-2813 GCA_964639155.1 uncultured Methanotrichaceae archaeon | reverse complement strand
ACCCTCCTAGAAGTTCCGATTGTGGGGACGATGTTTGGGTATTCAACAGGGGCGATGGCGCCAGGTCCTGCTTTGGCGCTTCTGCTTGCAGGCCCCTCAATGAGCCTTCCAAACATGATCGTGATCTGGCGAGTCATTGGATCGAAGAAGGCTGGAGTCTACATCCTGCTCGTGGTAATCTTATCCACACTGATGGGCATGATTTATGGAGCGGTTGTATAAAAAGTATAAGTGTAGAGGCATAGAAACATAGAGATCTCTTGATATTGTTGAGATAGGTGATAAGTTATGGTGAAGATAGAAGTTTTGGGCACCGGATGCGCCAAGTGCAAGTCTTTGGCCAAGAACGTGGAAAAGGCGGTTCAAGAGCTTGGAAGCGATGCAGAGATCGTGAAAGTTGAAAGCCTCCAAGAGATCATGAACCGCGGCGTCATGATGACTCCTGCCCTCTTCATCGATGGAGAGGCAATCTCTGTGGGAAGAGCGCCTTCCGTTGCAGAGATAAAGCAGCTGCTAAAGAAGTGAGGGGCTATTCAAAGATGGAAAAAGAAGAGATTTGGCTTGAGCGCCTCTGGTGACGTGCTCCTTGTGACGTGTTCAGGGGGATCGAACGTCGGCCAGATTGCAAACCAGGCTGCAGTTGAGCTGGCCAAAGAAGGGTGTGGAAAGTTGTTTTGCCTCGCCGGGATTGGCGCACACCTGGACACGATGATCGTCGCAACAAAGGATTGCTCAGCTCAGCTCTTTTTCCTCTTCTGCCACCTCTTCTGCCGACCTTCCCGTCAGAGCGGAGTTGGGCTCTGCCTCCAGTATGTCGAAATCGGGCCTCGCCCAGTCATCCCTCATCTTCACCAGGATCCCGCGCTCGTTCTTCCCTCGGCTAAGTCCTGGTGAGGGCAAAGCCGCCCTTCAGCTTTTCGCCCTCTAAAAAGATGGTGACGTGACCTTTTTCGAGAGCGTCAGCCATCGGCGCCACCTCCCCCTCGGTCTTGGTGGTGTTCTCGTATGTCCCGATGTCCCAGACGATCACGGAGCCTGCCCCGTACTCGCCTTCGGGGATCGTGCCCTCAAAGTCGATGTAATCGAAGGGGTGGTCTTCGGTCGGGATCGCCAGGCGCTTATCTTTCGTGTCAACCGAGGGGCCCTTGGGGACGGCCCAAGACTTTAGGACGCCCTCCACCTCCAGCCGGAGGTCGTAGTGGAGCCTCTTTGATCTGTGCTTCTGGACGACGAATCGTGGCTTTTCCTCCGTCTTTTTCTCGCCAGAGCCCGAGGGCTCGCTGGTCTTGGCGAAGTTTCGCTTTTGTAGATAGGTTTCGAGCGTCTCATTTTCGGACATCTTGATCACCTTTTGTCCTGCTTGCTGAGCAATCTATGGAGGTTTTTTCAAAATCTAAGGGAGAGGCAATGTCGGGGTCGAAGTTATGAGCCCGCCTAGGTTTGTATCGATCATCGCCTTCAGAACCCAATTGATCAGAGTTGCGAGGATCTGGCCGAGGACCGGCGTGAGAATGAGTGCGAGGGCTATCCAGAACTTCGGCCTGAACTTCCCCTCCATCTCGATCATCCCGGCGATCTCGTCTCTTCGAAGGCGGTAGGCTTCTGCGTAAATGCGCGCAGTCCCCTTGATCTCTTCTCTGTTGCCCTTCAGCACTTCAAACTGGTCGATCTTCTCAGCTATCTGGTCCTGGTGCCTCATCAAAAAGTTCCTGTAACGAACTCGGGGGTCCAATCGAAGAGCATCGGCTCCGTAAAGGGACTCAATCCGATCGAACTCTCCGTCCTGACTGGAGATCGTATCGTCGTCTTTAATCTTTTCTAATATCTTCTGCAACTTAGAACCGTAAAGGGTGGGCGTTGGAAAATCCAGGACGTCGAGAAGCTCGTCAAGCCATGATCGCTCTTTTTCGAGCAGGGTCACATTCCACCTGTTCGCCCGCTTCGATCCAGATATGTAAGGACCTATTATCACAAACGCTAACAGAAACATCACAATTCCGAGGTAATGGATTGAGATCGGAAACTTGATATTTCCCAGCGGAACGGAGTGGTCAAAGCTTCCTATCCCGAATATCCAGAGGATCAGACCGAGGTAAAGACCGCTGACTCCGAGGTGGCCAAACTGGAATATGAGTAGGATATCACGAGTTCTGCCATCAAGGTTTTTGGAGATCATAGCAGACCAAATCGGCGGAAGGGTGACAAAGAGACCGACTAGAAATATTAGGCTGAAGGCGATTTTGAGGAAATGAACCAGTGAGATCTCAGTGCTGAGGTAAAGGCGAAAGTAGAAGACGGCGGCGATCAAGGCGTAGGCGATAACTGCCAAAAGGCCGATCGCTCTGATAATCCACGAAAGGCGTGGGCACTTCCTATTGAAGTCCTCGATTTCCAGGACCATCTGAGACATCCAGGGATTTGCTGGAAAGCCGGAGAGGGACCAGAGCACTGTCGAGATCGCTACCATCAGAACACCTCCGATCAAAAACTGTCCGACGAGAAGGATGTCGAAGAAGCCTGAGAGCACCCACATGACTGCCGAGAGCCCCAACAGGTTGATCGAAAGGATAACAATCGACATCTTATATTTTCGGAAGCGTCTTGAGAGAGCATATCCACCCACCGCAAACGCAGAATAAATGATCAGGACGACAGCAAATATGCCCATTTTCGCCTCCGAATTCAGCTCCACTTCCCTACCGAGGGAATAAGCCATAGCAGCCTCGGTGAAGTTGTTGAGACTATCGAGCGCGTTGCCCTTGTTGTACCAGATTAGTGGTATTTTCGGATCCAGCTGGAGGGCCTTGTTGTAG
>CAZXBV010000225.1:0-2820 GCA_964639155.1 uncultured Methanotrichaceae archaeon | reverse complement strand
CTCATGCGTTTTGAGTTGTGGGAGCCATTATACCAGGATATCTTGGAGGACTTTGGCTTTTCCAGGGATCGCGATGAAGAGGCGGCCCGTTTATTGTGGCATTTGCTAAAAAAGGGCCCAAAATCCCTCGATCTTGATCGTCTCGATGTACTCATAAGGGGGCGAAAGGTTCTCGTCTGCGGCAACGCGCCCGGATTGGCCAGGGAGCTTGAAAAGATCCGATCACTAGAAGATTTTGGCTCGATGACAGTTATCGCGGCAGATGGCGCAACTTCGGTCCTTCTAAAGGCAGAAGTGCACCCTCACATAATCGTGTCTGATCTTGATGGATATGTCCCAGACGTGATCGAGGCTGAAAAGAATGGCTCGATTGTGGTGGTTCACGCCCACGGTGACAACATGCCTGCCCTCAAAGAATATGTGCCCTTGCTAAAAGCGGTGGTAGGCACTACCCAGTCTGAGCCCTTCGAAGGTATATACAATTTCGGTGGGTTCACCGACGGAGATCGATGCGTCTTTCTTGCAAGGCGTTTTGGCGCGGCGACAATCAAACTGATCGGCTTCGATTACGAAGATCCTCTCGTCACCCCAATGAAGAAAAAGAAGCTGAAATGGGCTCGAAGGCTCGTGGAGATGGCGCTCACTCTATCGAAGACAAAAACTTGAGTATCGCTTTCAGAGCCGATTCGGTCACCTCTTCCAATTCGCGATCGGCATCGATGAGCACGAACCTTTCGGGCTCGGCCTTTGCCAACCAGAGGAAGTTCTCCTCTACAGACCTTAAGAAACCCTCTCGCTCGAACTTCTCTGGCTTTGGCCTTTCGCTTTTGGAATCTGAACTTTGGCTGTTTTGGCAGTCAGATCGGAAAAGACATCTTTTCACGGCGATAGCTGGGTCAAGGACGAAGAGAAGGGTCAAGTCCGGTATCGGGCTCCAGGATCTGTGAAGGTCTCTTATCCATCTCACTGGGTCTGGGATCACGTCGCGCAGAGTCGCGCCCTGGTAAGCCACTCTGGAATCGGAATAGCGATCTGAGATTACTACACACCCTTTGTTCAGGGCAGGTTCGACCACTCCGGCAAGATGGTCTGCATGATCTGCCATGAAGAGAAAAAGGTCCCCGAGATGGTCAAATTTGATTGAATCTTCTCCGTCGTTTGAGTTGTCAAAAACTGCAGTATCTGCAGTTTCATGACTCTGGAGCCTCTCTCGAAGAAGTTTTCCGGCTTTTCCGCTTGTGGGTTCGGCGGTAAAGATGAACTCTCTTTCAAGTTCGCAAGTAGAGATATCAGAACCTTGGTCGGAACGGATCTTGGCAACTCGTCGAGCGAGTTCTTCGGCGATGGTAGATTTTCCGGTTCCGTCGATCCCTTCTAGGGTTATGAGGCGGCCTCTCATGTCTTTTCGAGTGTCACATGAGAATATGAGGATATGGGCTATATCTGGATATCGCCGTCTTTGTGGATACGAGAACGGAACTTAAGAAAAAGTGTGATGAAAATGTCGCCCGATGCTCTGCTAACGCCGAGTCCTCATGCACTGGATCGATCCGTGGTCGGCCCGGAGACCCTCGCAGCGGGCTTTTGTACCGAGTTTGGGTTGTCTTGAGGTCATGAGTAGACTTATGTCA
The DNA here is from genome assembly GCA_964639155.1 of uncultured Methanotrichaceae archaeon. GTDB lineage: Archaea > Halobacteriota > Methanosarcinia > Methanotrichales > Methanotrichaceae > CAYWZG01. The sequence continues at coordinate 1,189 of CAZXBV010000225.1, read as the reverse complement.
ATATCTTCCCACAAGGACCTATCAACACGGCTTTCATGTAGTTCCCTCTTTGCACAGACAGTCATTGCGACGGCTTTTGCCTGGGCTCCTGCCAGCCCTCTAGAGCGAACGGGAGACGTATGCTCGACGTACTATATAAGGATGCCGAACGGGCGCGGTCCCTGCTCCAAATTATTATATTATTTTGAAGTGTATGTGCTTAGCAAAAGTTTAAGTCGGAGCTGCGCGTTGAATATCTTCGGAGGTGTTTCATCTGGCTGATATCTACGTGGTTGGCCACAAGAGCCCTGATACAGATTCTGTAGCAGCTGCAATATCTTATGCGAACCTGAAGAACCAACTCGACCTACCAGACGTCTACATACCTGCAGCAGCAGGCAAGATCAACAACGAGACAACGTACGTTCTCGAACACTTCAGCGTGCCTGCGCCTGAAGTCGTGACCGATGCGATTGGAAAGAAGATAATTCTCGTCGATCACAACGAAGTGGGTCAGGCCGTGGATAACATCAATGACGCGGAACTTATGGAAGTTGTAGATCACCACAAGATCGGTGACATCCATACCGGTAGCCCCATATTCTTCCACAACGAGCCTGTGGGCAGCACCGCGACAATCATTTCGGCCATGTACGATCAGTACAACGTTCCCATCACCAAGGAGATAGCCGGTGTGATGATGTCTGCTATCTTGAGCGACACCGTTCTATTCAAGTCGCCCACCTGTACCGACAAAGACAAGGAACAGGTGGAGAAGCTGGCCAAGATCTGTGGTGAAGATTACAAGGAGTACGGAATTGCGATGCTCACTGCCAAGAGCGACGTTTCTTCCAAGACCGCTCGGGACATAGTCAAGGGCGATTACAAGCACTTCGACTTCGGCGGAACCAAGGCCGGTGTGGGCCAGATAGAAGTCATGGACCTTTCAGTCCTGGATGATAAGAGACAGGCGATCCTGGACGACATGGAAGCTGTGAGGAAGGAAGAAGGACTGGACTTCGTTTTGATCATGCTTACCGACGTCATGAAAGAGGCAAGCGACCTTCTCTTCGTTGGAACGCCAGCAGAGAAGTTCGAGAAAGCCTTTGAGGGCAAGATGAAAAACGACTCCATCTACAAGGAAGGCGTCCTTTCCAGGAAAAAGCAGGTCGTTCCCCCGCTGGAAGCTGCTTTCAAGTAAGCTGCCCCC
>CAZXBV010000224.1:1388-2832 GCA_964639155.1 uncultured Methanotrichaceae archaeon | reverse complement strand
CGATCGTGGCCAGGTTTAAGCCCACCAATCCAGAGAGGTAATGGTGGCCAAACTCCCTATGAATCGATAGGAACCATACGCCATAGGCTTGGGCAAATGAAGGGAATGCTAAGAGGTACGAGGCAAAAGCGACCAGCACCACGTTCTCTAGAACGTTCAATGGATCAGGGCTGTAAGAAAAGAGCTTTGGAAAAGGGTTTGGGGCAATGCAGTGAAGCATTCTTTCGTCTTTGGCGTAGTGTGGGCAATGTCGACAAAGGACCCACATCTCCACTGGCCCAAGAAAAGCGATCCCAACAACGGAATAGGCCAGGATCGGCCACCAGACATTGGTCACGAACGCAACCAAAATCATCCCAACGAACGAGAAGAAAAAGTAAGGAAGCTGGCTGAAGACAAAAACCCTCACATCTTTGGCGTGGCACCTGCAAAGGAGTTTCTCTCCAAGATCGCATGCGGAACAGTCAGACTTTTTGATGCAAATCTCGTCTTCAAACTTCGTCTTCACCATCCCCAACAAAATGGATTTTCGAATTTCGGCTATTTCTGGGTTTCTGGATTGAGCGTCCTGACCAGCTAATCGCTTCTTTCCAGGAAGACGACGGTGTTGTTCACGGGTGGATCTGGCCTGATCCGTCGGATCTCCTCGAAACCTTGACGCGGCCTGAAAGATGAATCAAGGTCGAGAAGCCGCCTCAGTCCCTTCTCATAAATCCTGTAAGAGACCTTCGTTCCGGGCGGAAGAACTCTTGCGAAGTGGCCGAAGATCTCCTCCTTTGGCCGGGCCATGGCCGCCACCATGATAAGATTGCATTCTTCTTTCAAGGGAAAAGAGAAATGATCGCCTTTCGAGATCTCGATATTCGCCTCTTGGCCTAGCCGCTCTACAACTTCGCGAGATATATGGACCCAGCGGGGATCTCGTTCTATCCCGATACCCTTCAAACCATGTTCATGACAGAGTATTATCAAGCTCAAGGGAAGTGGACCGGATCCCAAGAACGCCACGGTGTCGCCGGGCTTTAGATCCACACCTTCCTGCTCGCTCTTGCCCAATATCGTGTAGTTGGGATAAAATGTGAACGTCCTAAGGGCGCGCCAAGGGTCTTTTGCTTCCAGAATCGAGCCAGCCACTTCCACCTCAAGCCTGAGTCCATAAAGGTTTCTCAGTCTGGATATCCCTTCCAAGACCGGCTGAAGCTTGGGATCAGAAAATAGGGCGTCTACAACCCTTTCGTCCACATCCTGGGTGGCGAAAAGGTCCAGGCGCCGGAAGGGTCCTTCAAGGTCGCTCGCCACCATAATCTCTTCTTCGCCCAGATCTTCGATCGAGGAATAAACCTCAAGAAGCTCTGATCGGACAGAATCTTCAGAGATCACCTAAACACATCTCCCCTCATCAGAAATCCACTTCTTATCAGGGTCAATCTCATCAAAGTCAATC
>CAZXBV010000224.1:0-1288 GCA_964639155.1 uncultured Methanotrichaceae archaeon | reverse complement strand
ACCAACGTGTTGTTGACTCGGCCCTGTGGCGCGATCTCTTTCACCTTCCTAAACCCGTTTATGTCTTCGGGCTGGACTGGATGATACAAGACAGCTCGCATTCCTGTGTAGGTCCGGTAGCAGACCGGCCGAGGGCCCTTGTTCCTCAACGTGGTTATGAGGTTTCGAAAGATCCGACTTTTTGGTTCGGCCAATGCCGCCACCAAGACGGCGTCCCACGAAAGCCTGGAAAGGGCGGTCTCATCTCCTTCGATTATGGAAATCTCTCTTTCAAGTCCGAGCTTCCTGACACAATTTTTCGCAAGGTACACTGCCAGCGGGTTGACGTCCAGGCCCAGGGATCGAATCCCATAAAGGCGGCTTAGAAGGATGAGCGATATGGGAAGAGGGCCGCAACCCACGAAGGCCAGGACATCTTCAGGGGATAAATTGAGGGCTTCGACTTGACTTTTGATGAGGGCCTTGTACCGGGGCGAGAGCGGAAAATCGCTCAGGACCGACCAGGGGTCGTCCGATTCCAAGATTCGTTTGGCGAGGTAGGCTTCATGATGGTCGAAGAAGGTCGTATAGTAGGATCTGATTTTGGGCAGAACCTGTTGGATCATTGGATCTTCCAAAATGTGATCGGCCAGGTGCGAGCTTACCTCCAGGTGAGCCAGATCGTCCAAGTCTCTGTAGATCGAACATAGCTCTTCTGGCGATTGGGCCCTATCACTCAACTCGCTGTGAAAATCCAGGACCCGAGATCTGATGACCTGAAAGCTCTTCTGGCAATTGAGACAGCAGCCAGAGAGGTCCTCAGAGATGGAAGTATGTTCCAAAAGAGTTTTCATTATCCCCACCAGGCATACATGTTGGCACTCAATTGATATAAGGATTTCTAAACATAAATGTCAATATGTGGTGGAATTTGGTGCTACTCGTATTTGATAGATAATACTCATAAACCCAATATTCATTTTTGCTGCGAAATGATGTTACGATATTTGAGATAGATCAGACCTTTTGAGATGTGTCTATGGAAATATAGTAATTAATATTTGGCAGATATTATGGGTGATATCTATCGGTAACTGCGTATTAACCCCGTCTGCAAATATATTCTATATTAGGGTGGTGCATAATAAGGCAAATTGGACCTTCCAGATACTGGGCTTCAGTAGATTCTGGATTGATCTCGATGGATCTGTTGAAACATTCGAGAGCATCTTCAAAACTACCCCGCTCTACGAGAATTCTGCCTTTCCAGAGGGTGCCATTCTCAAGATCAAACTCGGTGGCTTCGTCG
>CAZXBV010000223.1:0-2842 GCA_964639155.1 uncultured Methanotrichaceae archaeon | reverse complement strand
ATATAATGTTTAACGATACATATCGTATCGTTAAACACCATTTTCGCGAGAACCAATCGGTGATATTCGATTGCTTCCTGATTATGGGTTTGATTTCATTGCGAGCTATCTAGAATCTGTTCTAACTTGACCGTCACGATGCTTCCTGGGGCGATTGGAATAGAATTTCGCATATCTTCAGATATGCAGATACGCCCCTCGTCGTCGACTTCAGACGTGAACTCAAACGTATCCACGCCCTCCAAAACCCTTTCAACTGGTTTTTCCTTCGAATCCAAAACGTGCTTGATGCTTATTGATACGACGTTGCCAGTGACGATACTCGCAGATTTTTTAATCATGTCAGGAATTCTGATGCGGCCTTCTTCGTCAACCTCATCCAAAAATTGAAACTTGTGTGCAAGCTTTTTCGCTGGCTTCAGGTCTTTGCTCAACACGTGCACAATATTGATCGACACAGTGTCGCCTGGTTCTGTATTTGCGAATTTTTTAATCATGTCAGAAATCCTGATGCGACCCTCCTCGTCGACCTGATCGGTGAATTCGAAGTACTTTGGTTTGTCTGCAGACATTTCAACAGGGTTCTTTTCGCTGTCTAGAAGGGGTTTCATCTTTGCAGTCACAATGCTGCCTGAGACGATGCCTGCAGCTTTTTGTATATCATCGGTAATTTTGATGCGCCCTTCTTCGTCAACTTCACACTCGAATTCAAGCTTTTCTGCCTCGTTCATAGTTCACTTAATTAGACCGATACGTATTTAGATATTTGCATGATCATTTATGGGGGTGTGTTTTTCACATCACCGGTCTTGGATAAACGGTATCTTGAGTGTAGTCAATGCGGTAAACCGTTTTTGCCTTCTCTTCGGCGGGGTCCATCACGAGCGCTTCAAGCTCCTGGAGCTTTTCAGCTTCTTGAGGCGCATCTTGAGACGCGCTCAAGTTCGCTTGAGACTCGACCACCAAGGCACCTGGGACGATCGCAGTCGCAGGGACTTCTGTCTGAACCTGCTTGACCAAAGCTGGCTCGTAGAATGAAGGATCGGGGTTGGTGAGCCATCCCATAACGGTACCATGCCATCCGTTCCCCCCTTCATCAGAACAGACGAAATTGCCTTCGATCGAGCCGCCATCCAGAAATTTGCCGTTCAACCTGGCCATAGTGAGTTTTGGGTTGAGAATCGAGACTTCGAGGTGAATCTGATCGCCCTCAACCTGGCCCATGACAAGGCCATTCCAAGGTTCGGGGCACTCTCCAGTGCAGGCTCCAAAGAGGGACTGGCCTTCCTGATACAGCACCATGGCAAATTCTCCTATCTGGCTTGATTCAAAGCCCATCACACCATCTTGAGGATCACAAAAGACGCCCCACAGACCAGTGACCTCAACGTCTTCTTCGGCCGAGCAGGCTGCGATCGAGACAGACACCAAAAGGACCAACGCCCAAATGCAACTCGAATTCATATACATCTCTTGGCTTGGATGATATTAATCAAGTTTGACACAAAGGGTGACTACTCCCCCGACTGAAGTCAGGGGCATTCTGCTGCGTTAATCGTAAATGATCCAAGATCCTATTAAGTGGCAGATGACTGCCATCCGAGATCCCATACACGGTTACGTGAAACTGGACGAGACGGCTCGAAGCCTGGCAGACACCGTCCAGATGCAGCGACTGAGATGGATCAAACAGCTTGGCCTGGCAAACCTAGTCTATCCGGGGGCGAACCATACCAGGTTCGAGCATAGCCTGGGCGCGTTTCACCTGGCAGGGCTCCTCGCCCACCATCTCGGCCTTGACGAAGATGAGCAAGATGAGATCCGGGCAGCAGCCCTACTTCACGATGTGGGCCACGGCCCCTTATCCCACGCCACAGAATCGGTTTTCGCCACGTATTTGAGAGAAGAGCACGAGTGTGTGGCAGATAAGCTCAAGAGCGGAGAACTTGGTGAGGCAATTTCAGATCACGGCCTTTCACCCAGTCGGATTCAGGCGTTGATCAAGGGAGAGACATCTTTGGGCCAGATAGTGAGCGGCGAGATCGACGTGGACCGGATGGATTACCTGCTGCGGGATGCTCATTATACCGGCGTTGCTTATGGGGTTGTAGACTATCAGAGGTTGATAGAGAAGATGACCATCAGGAGAGGTCAGCTCGCAGTGGAGGCCGGTGGCGTTCACTCGGCCGAATCTCTCCTGGTGTCAAGGCTTCTAATGTACCCTACCGTCTATTTTCACCACGTGTCGAGGATCGCTCAGCGAATGATCCAAAGTGGCGTACTCTACATGATCGAAGATAGGGGATGGAAACCCGAAAAGATCAGGGCGATGGATGACGTCGGGTTGATTTGGGCCATGAAATCTGAAACCGGTTACCCTGCCCAGATCGTAGAGAGGATAACGTCTAGAAGGCTCTTCAAACGCGCAATTTACGTCAGCGAAGAGAATCTTGGAACGCCGATTCGTGAGAAAGAGACTCGGATTGCAGAAGAGATCGCAGATGCAGCTGGTGTCGATCCGCTCTACGTTCTGGTGGATAACCCCTCCCTTCCCCAAATCGCAGAGGGTAACGTCCCCATATGGGACGGAAGCGAGTCTAAGCCCTTGAGGGCGGTGTCCCCGTTAGTGTCCATCATGGAAAGGGCTCACCTTGCCGCTTGGAGGTTTGGGATCTACACCACCGAAGACCAGAGAGAAGCTGTAGAACAGGCCGCAAGGAGATGTCTCAACATAGGGCGAAATCCTGTACAACATACCCTCCAAGAGCTGTGATGTGCCTTGCAAGTGACAGGCCTGCAGGGTTTCCGATGCTCTTTGGGGTTTTGGCCTTTTTGAGATATC
>CAZXBV010000222.1:0-2845 GCA_964639155.1 uncultured Methanotrichaceae archaeon | reverse complement strand
ATTATCACAAGTGGAAAAATGATGGATTTGGCATAGCCTTACTGCGAAAAGTGAGGTCGGAAATGAAGCTCATAAACTCGTCGGTCCCGTTTGCATCTTACGAGGGCGATCTTGTTACATGGAACTTGATCGACCTTGGGCCTTTCGAGAACAAACCAATAGTTTACGATGTCGAGGCGTTGACAAGCGGCAGGTTTGTGAACGGTGTCCGGGTCGAGATATTCTCGGCTGAAGGATCTGTTGCTCAACCGATCTATGCCAGTTCCGCGATAGATGTAGGAGAGTTCGAGGATGAACGGGATCTTCCAGGATGGCAGCGACAGAGCTTGCGATGCGATATGTGGACTGTGAACGAAGGGAGTGTCAAAGTCCATCTTTCTTTTTTCGAGGTCCTGTTTTCTTTTGATGTGTCTCTTCTCGCTCAATTCTGAGTGGCTTTGTACCTTTTTTCTCACTTCTTAGGCCTTCTGTAACTTTTAGGCCGTTCTTTTTCGTTGTAATTCCGGCTCGTTTTCGATCTTGCTTTTCTCTTTGCGCTGCAGAAGTCGTGGTTGACCTCTTTTCTTTTGATGCTCTAGCCGATTTTGTAGGTTTTTCGAGTTGTCCATTTCTTCGAGTGATTCTAAGAGGTTTTTTATTCCTTCCTTCTCTCTGAATCGCTCCTGATTTTGCCTTTTTCGCCACTTCTTTAGTTTCAGTAGGCACATCTTCCCGTTTTCTTCTAGATCGTCTGCTCGGCGTTCCCACTGGCGTTTTTACGTGAGCCTCTGCCGATTTTTCGCGAGGTTCGATGCGAGATATCCTTTGTATTTCTTCTTCAACTATTTCTGGCTTGCTTTCTCTTAACTTCAATGTGTCCTTCTTCTGCCTTTTCTTAGATTTTATCTTGCTATTGAGCCACCCAAACAACCCCGATCCCAACACCATCGTTCCGACGATGAACTGCCAGTTTGTTTTCAGGAAGCAAGTGGCTCGGTCACACAGCGGGACTTCTTTGACCGTAACTTTGATGGGACGGACAAACACCTCGTCGTACACTGTTATGCTTTTTTCTCGCCCCGGAAGGAGAATTTCGGTAGAGATGCGAAGCATCAGTCTTTGTTCACCGCCCTTATTGGGCACCACCTGCCAGATCCATCGATTGTAACCATCCCTGGTGACCGCCTGCTCTTCTTTGCTTACGGGAACGATGCTAAAGGCGTTACTTGTCAGGTTGGCTTTCATGAGATGGCTTACCTTGATCTCCTCGACCTCTACCTTGCCGTATTCGGAGAGTCCTTCTGTCAAGTTAGCCACAGTTTCTTCTACGGTTATCCGAGCTTCTACAAGGTATGTTTCGCCTGCAATCATATCTCTTTCGGGATTGAAGGCGACTAACCCACGTTCTAACCTCTCTTTTTCAAACTCGATCTGCTCGCCCCAGTCCATGGTGGATGTGGTTGTGGTAGACGCCGCGGGCGCCGCTCGGGACACTGTGCTAAATCCGCCACTAAACCCGCCACCACCAGAGCTGGCTGCAACAGTCGTCGTTGCATGATAACCGGTATCAGACGTTTTCGGGTGGTTCGAATCGGGTTTGACGTTGTTGTTCTCGCTACCAGATCCAAAATTTATCCTGTAGTCTTGGTTTCCCTCAAAATAGTTGGACGACAAGTTGTTTTGATTCGAAGGATCAAGATAGATGCCACTTTCGTCGTTTTCGCTTGCGTTGTTGCCGGATATGATGTTATCATCAGAGTAATAAAGCTTGATTCCATCAAGGCTGTTGTACAGTACATCGTTGGACGAGATCATATTATGGGCGGATCGATGTAGCAAAATTCCGTAACCGTTCTTGCCAACATAGTTTCCAGATACCGTGTTGTTGCCAGAATAGAGAAGCTCGATCCCCACTTCGTTCTCCTCGATGCTGTTGTTCAGGATCGCAGATCCAGTGGTTTTGTAGAGACGAACTCCATGAAGGTTGTGTTTGACATCCAGACCTTTCACGGTTACGTTCTTGCAACCAACGCAGTAAACCGTGCCAGCATCAGTGGTTTCATTTATTATCTTGTCAGAGACGTTCACGAGATAATACACCGGCTTTCCATCGACCAGGTTGCTCTGTTCAACGAAGTTGTCGAGTTCAGAAAAGTTTCGACCCTCTGCACCGAAGTTGTAGCGATTGTCCTTCATGGTGTTGTTTATCAGTTCGTTCCTGCCGGAAAAAGAAAGAATGATCCCACGATCGTTATCTTGAACATCGTTCTCTTCGAGGTCGTTGTGAGATGAGTTCAAGATCAATATGCCACAATCGTTCTGACGCACTTGGTTGAGGCTTAAGGTGTTCCTATTTGACCGGAATATGTTCAGTCCTATCTTGTTTTCATCAGCCACGTTCTGAACGAGACGGTTCTCATCGGACCTGTTAAGCCGGATTCCGGCATCCTCGTTCTGGCGGGCCTCGTTTTGGACGATCTCGTTTTGAGACGAGGCGACTAAAAGGATTCCGACCTCGTTCTGTCGGGCTTGATTATCGCTGATCTCGTTATGTGAAGCGTTTTCAAGACCTATTCCAGTTTCGCTTTGGCTGAAGTTGTTGCCCACGATCCTGGAGTTGGTGGAGTTCTTCAAGTAGATTCCATAAGCAGCACAGGTTATGTTCAAACCTTTCACGGTGACGTTATCGCAATTGAGACAGTAAACAGGCCCAGCTTTCGTCAAGGTGCCTATCACCATGTCACTTGCACCTATGAGGTAATAGATCGGCCTTCCATCTGCCAGGTTGGATCTGTCTATATCGTTCTCATTTTCTGCGTGAAAGTTGTACTTGTTATTGGAAAGCAAGTTATCTTTCATGACGTTC
>CAZXBV010000221.1:0-2854 GCA_964639155.1 uncultured Methanotrichaceae archaeon | reverse complement strand
TTATATTTTGCCCCATCGCTCATTCATATTCACAGCCCATTTCAGATATTCTTTTTAGGACATTTATTTCTGAGGTCCTTGGATCAACACAGAATTTAATTGCGTAAAAATAGAAAAGAGGAATTGACTTACCGGTCTAATATCCATCTATATCATCGGATTTAGTCTCGGCAGATTCCTCGATCTGACAAACTCCACCCTTACAAGCGATCTCATCCTGTTCCTGGAATTCCATGTAGGGGTTATCTGGGATGGTCACGTCTAATCCCATGGCTGCAGCCATGAGCTCTACCTGGTCTGCAACCTTGGCGCTGGATCCAGAAGAGTTCCTACCATCCATGATGTTACGCCTGCAGAAGGGGCAAGTGCTGGATATGACGTCAGCGCCTACGGCCTCTCCGTCTGCTACCCTCGCTTCAGCACATCCCAAAGCCAAATCGGCTTGACCTGCTTTCACACCACCGCCAGCACCACAGCATCGCTGGAACTCTCTGGAACGGGTCATTTCCCTGTATTCGAGGCCAGGGATGGATTTGTACACGTCTCTTGGAGCTTCAAAAGCCCAGTCCCTCCCTACGAGATGCATCAGGTGCCTGCCTGAGTGACAGGGGTCGTGGAAGGTTACCTTCAGGTTGTCGAGGGCACGCTTCCATTCGATCTCACCGCTCTCGACCTTCTCTCTCAGGTAGACAGAAAGAGGCACGTTCTTGTAGGGGATGTATCCCTCATACCAGCGGGGCCAGTCGATGGATGCAGTTCTGATACAGCCAGCACAGGCGTAAACCACGGTCTCTACGCCCCTATCCTTCATGGCGTCGACGTTATGAACTGCATGAGCTTTCATTACGTCACGCTGGCCGGTCCTAACAAGTGCAGAAGAGCAACACCACTCATCTTCGCCCAGCATACAGAAGGGGATGTCCAGCGCGTTCAGGATTCTCACGGTGGCAACTCCAAGAGCTTGCTGCCTGTACGCGGCGGTGCATCCTGCGAAGTAGGCTATTTTACCAGAGTCCAACACTTCGGCGTCTTTGGGGACCCAGCACAGTCGATCTTCCTGCTTTGCTTGATATGGGTTTCTGTCTTTGCCCAGAAGGATGGGGAAGAAGTTTTGCTTACCCCAGGGACCGTTTCCACGAACAACCAGGTTTGGTCTTATGGCCTCCCAGAGTTCGACGGTGTTGATGCCGGATTCGCAGACGGTACCGCAAACACCGCAGGTGGTGCACATGTAGGTATCGTCCATGAACTGATTGACCTCGTCCTCGTTTAGGGGCTTGGAACCAAAGAGTTTTGCTCGAAGACCGTGTTGACTTCCCAGAAGCTCCCTGAATTTGGCGATCTTGTACATGGGAGTTATCTCTGGTCTGTCGTTGTAAACGTCGTAAGTTGGACACCACTTCATGCACTCTTGGCATCGAGTGCATGCATCCAGCTCCATGAGCTGGGTGGACTTGAGAAATCCTGATAGGAGTGGCTTTCCTGCGGGGTTTTTATCTTCTGCCATCTTATTCTCCTCCTCTGTTTGCAAGAATCGTTAGTGGCGCTGCAATTATGTGCATGTACTTGCTCCAGGGCAAGATTGCAACGAAGAGTGCCAGCGCGAGTATTGTGTGAAGCAAAGAGAAATGAGGTGCATATACGGAGTTCGCAAAGGCGTCACCGACCAGGAAAGAGTTGCCACGCAACCACTCTGCGTAGAAGCCGCTTATTGTGATCAAGAACACGCCGCCGAGCAAAACGACGTCATATGCTGAAGTGTTGTCCCTCACTTGTTTAAGGACTATTCTCCTCGCAACGGCGATGGTGGAACCGACAAGGAGCATGTAACCGAAGATGTCGAAGGGAAGCTCCATGAAGCCCTTTACCATCTCTGCCTGGTGAGTGAGACCAAGTAGGTTGAAATGCTCAATTATATCCATGAAAAGGCCCAAGCCCGAGAGTGCTGCTAAAGTTACGAATCCGTAGAACATGGTCATGTGCATGACCCACCTAACAGGACTCCGTCTTAGAGTTCTTCTGAGAAGCAACACGTCGAGTATAGCGGTCTTTACAAATACCCATATACCGTCCTTAAACGCCTCATGAATCCACGTGGCGATGAAGAGCCAAAAGCTGTTGCGCAGCTTATCTTGATAACCAGTGGATCCCATGCCCCATTTCTTGAAATTGAAATATAGGCCATAGATCCATATTGCCAATACCGCAATGGTAAGGGCGATCACAATCCAAAAGGTGAGACCAAGTGTGTAAAATGCCATATCACGTCCTCCTTCCTATAGCCACTACCGACTCCTTCCGACCATCCTTTTTCAGTTGAGAGTAACCTACCAGAGAAACTAATACTTAAACGTTCCCTTCTAGCTTATTTTTGCCTCCTGGATAGGGGTTGACAAAGCAGAAAAAGATGTTCTTAGAGGTCCAAAAGATGATCATTTCCCCCACTTTGTCGTCTTGCGCCTTTTCTCTCCGCTACGATCGGATCGAAGATCGCACCCGCCTTCGTCAGAAATGATGCGTTCGAGTCCAAGAGAGAACTTCAACATGAGCTCCAGCCTTGCTGAATACTTCGGGTCCAACTACCAGAACGTTCCTCACGTCCATGTTGACACTGGTTTGATCGACTATTTTTACAGGGAGGTTCGTTTATCAACGAACATACTATTTATGGCAGAATGGTAAACATCGTCATAGAAGTTTGTCATGCCTTCGTCGATTTATCCGAATTTCTTGGGATAAACGTAACGCATTTTCGTCTAAGACCTGCATTTTGTGGGCTGACACATTTCTCGACAGGAAAAATCATGAGAATGCCTATTTTCGCTATCTTATCCAGGTTTGCTGGTTATGCTAG
>CAZXBV010000220.1:0-2854 GCA_964639155.1 uncultured Methanotrichaceae archaeon | reverse complement strand
CACCACTTTTCTGAGGGCGGCTGCCTTCACATTTATACAAAAAATTAACCTATATTACAAGATTGTTATTTTGGGCATGAGACTTTTGATCATGGACGTTTTCTCTAGGATATTGAATTCTCAAAATGTCTCAAGATGCCAATTGCAACCTTTTTCTTCCAGAACAGCAGTCAACGGTCGGTAGATTGAAATATAACGGATTGGATATCAGCTTAAGCAGTTACACATACAGCTATCTGGATACAGGCAGGGAGCATTCAGAAAAATTGTAGGCAGGTATAATAAACATGTTCGAAAAGGTTTTGGTTCCCACGGACTTCTCTAAGTATTCTCAGAAGGTCCTCGAGTGTGTTGGTGGATTACCAGGTGTGAAAGAGGTAGTCCTTCTCAATGTGATCGGTCCTTCAGATCCCCTGGCCAGGGTTTGGGATCCCGGTGCCCGACTTGAGGAAGCAAAAGAGAAACTTTCAGAACAGGCGAAGATGTTAGAGGCTCAGGGCCTTGTGGTCACGCTCAGGGCTGAAGCCATGTTGGAAGGCGAGATTGACAGGAAGATCCACACAGTAGGCGACGAAGAGGGCATCTCTCTGATTGTGATGGGTGCTAAAGGTAAAAGTCTTGTTGAAGGCATTTTCCTCGGTAACGTGGCGAAGAAATCCCTTCGGTACGGTGATAAGCACTTGTTGCTCATGCGCTACAAGATACTAGAGGGCGGCGAAGAAATGGAGGAGTACTGCTCCAGGATATTTGCCAAAGCTTTGTGTCCTGTAGACTTTTCTGAACCCTCCAACGAGGCCATAAACTTCATCAAGACAATCGACGGGATTGACGAGATCGTCCTTCTTTACGTGGTCTCAAGAGGCGAAAGCAAAGAAGAGATCGATACTCAAACCCACAACGCCACCGAGAAGCTCAACACCATGAAAGAAGACATCGAGAAAGCTGGCATCAAAGCTTCAGTCCAAGTCAAGGTGGGCAGCCCAGCCGAAGTGATCTCAGACGTGGCAGATGATGAAGACGTATCAGTTGTGGCCATGAGCTCTCACGGCAGGGGATGGATAAAACAGCTCATAGTCGGCAGCGTCACCTACGAGGTGGCCAAAAACGGTAACAGGCCCGTTTTGGTGGTGAGGGCTGGAAAGGTGTCTTGAGCTGCTTGTCTCGCACCCACATTTTTTGTCCTGGCTTTTCACGCCCGTCGTTGCGGATCGGCACGCCGGTTACAGGACAAAAGCATTTAATATAGCGAGAATATCCAGTCTCAGGTTCCCATTCCAAGGGAGAGAAATGTAGTCATGGGATATTGGTTTAATATCCAATTCAGGAGGTAAAACAATTGGAGCCACCGACGATAATTGATCTTGGTCTATTTGCCATCGTTCTCACGGTCTTGTTGGGTCCGTTCCTTGTCCCAAAGATCGAACATAACCTCGAAGCGTTCCTTTTCGTCATGGGCGTGTCAGCAGTCACCTTATCCGGTTTCGAAACTCATGAAAACCTGGCAAGGTTGTATGAGGGCAGCGTAATGCCCCACGTTGGCTGGAACATGCACTTGATAACGGAAGCCGTTGAAGAGCCCATCATAAAAGGCATCGTGCCAGCCGTGTTGGTTGCAGGTCTTCTTTTCTACTATGGGAGAGATTATGTCCAGAAAGGCATAGACGCACTTCTAAAGGCAATACCACTCAAAGTGTTGGTCTTCGTGATGATAATCGTTCTAGGCCTTTCTGCAAGTCTAATAACCGCCATCATCGCAGCACTTCTGTTAGTGGAACTGATTAACGCCATGCCTATGGATCGAAAGACGCGGGTAAATGTAGCAATAATTGCCTGTTTTTCAATCGGTCTGGGCGCTGTGCTGACACCAGTTGGCGAGCCGCTCTCAACCATTGCGATCACAAAGCTGCAGGGCGAGCCCTACAACGCTAGCTTCTTCTTCCTCTTCAACACCCTCGCAGTCTACGTCATACCCGGTTGTATTGCAATGGGCATCCTCGGGATGGTCTTTACAGGAAAGGCCGCAGAGGTCAAAAAGAAGGTCGCTTCAGCCTCTGAGGAGACGCTAAAGGACGTCGTCATCAGGGCCGGGAAGGTTTACCTATTCGTCATGGCGCTGCTGCTTCTTGGAAGCGGCATGAAGATCATCATCGACAAGTACATCTTGAGCATACCGCCCCAGATCATATATTGGGTGAACATGATCTCAGCAATCCTGGATAACGCCACACTCACGGCAGCAGAGGTCAGCCCGATGATGGGACCCGAACAGCTTCAAGCAGTTCTGATGGGTCTTCTCATATCCGGCGGCATGCTGATTCCAGGCAACATCCCCAACATTATATCTGCTCAGAAGCTCTCGATAACGAGCAAGGAGTGGGCCAAGCTGGGCGTGCCATTGGGCTTGATCTTGATGGCGGTCTATTTCGTTTGGGTCTTCTACCTCCCCTTCTACTACGAGTTCCATTTCTAGAGAGGGGAGGAATCCCCAACTATTTTTTAAGTTGAAGCTGTTCCATCCATTCGGGAATCGTTACCCTTTCTTGGGGATAAGAGTCCTTGACGTAAGGTTTGATATCGATAACTGGACTTCCATCAACCGCGTCCAGACCGGTGATTTCCAGCACGTTTTCTTTTCGTCCACACAACCGAACAACGGTCGTGAGCACAGGGTTTGGCCGGGCGGGGCTGCAGGTAGAGAAAACGCCCATCAATGGAATCTCTTTTCTGCCCATGGGATGCACCCTGGTCAAAGACTTGCATCTCATCCCGCTATCGGCGCAGCCCTCGATTCGGGAACCGTCGCCATCATCGCCGGAACGACAAACGGATACGTGGCCGAGGAGATTCTCGCGAA
>CAZXBV010000219.1:0-2859 GCA_964639155.1 uncultured Methanotrichaceae archaeon | reverse complement strand
CTAGACCTCAAGGGAACGAATAATAGTGATTGTCGAAAGGCTTATGGTGTGAGCCGCCCGTTAAAATCTGAACGGGGTGATCATCTGTCAAGCTTATCTCGACTTTTGGGGTTAGTTGTGTGTCTCGTCTTGATCCAGGCAGCCTGTGCCGGGATCGTGGTCCAGGACGAAAACCATTGCGAATCATCAGGCGACCAAAATTCATCGGACGACCAGAATGGATCTTATGAGATTGGAACGTCGGCTCGAACTCGGCTTCCGATCATCGATCTTTCTGGATACAACGCCGGATTCACCAAAGTAACGATGATGAGAAACGCCGCCACAGGAGAATTGGTGGAAGAGTCTTACCTGTACGGTGATAATCTGGATCGTGAATCTAGAATCGAGATGGACGGGAACGGCTCGTCCATGAAAGTTGACTCGAACTTTGACGGAACCGGCCACATAGGCGTCTTCAAGATGGCTCAGCCCAACGGATCGGCTCAGGATGGACTGGCTTTCGAGGCGAGCGAAGACTATTCGGGAAATTTTCGCATCTATGAGAATATAGAGAGCTTTGGAACAAATGTCGAATCGGACAGGTCAGTTTCAGGTGACGGATACGTTGCCGTGAATAAGAAGATCGGGACCGATCAAAGAATCAAAGAATCTGGAACCGGCACTTACCGGTCAGATGAACAGATCCGCTCAGATACAAGTTACATAGCCAAGGATATAAGCCTCGAAAGCGGCCCTGTAAGCCAAAGCTTGGGTGACGACCTCGTCATCAACCAGAACCTCAAATGGAGGGAAAGTATCTCGTCGCGAAGTGAAGGTACAAGCTTCATGGGCGAAGAGTATTCCGAGATTGAACGTCTCGACAAGGTCACCGTGGTTCGGGGCCTCTCAGATATGGAGACAGATGCCAAGTTCTCTGGCAAGGCCAGATACCGGCTCCTTGAAGATCAGATCGAGATGGACGATCAATACGAAGGAGACTATTCGCTCCAGCGCAAGATGAGGATTCAAACCACATCTCGCTATAACCAGCCCCATCTCAAGGTGACAAAAGAAGGCAGGCTCGTATTCAAAGAGGACAGAACACTTGCAAGCTATATCATCTCGGTCGAAAACGACGGCGATCGAACGCTAGAACCGATCCACATAATAGACATATTCCCGCCCGGCGCCACCTTTGTGAACACCACGATGAGGCCTGAGCTATCCCAAACCAGCGCCAACTGGACCTTGACTCATCTCTCGGTTGGCGAGCACCACGAAATAGGGATCTGGCTCGACGTGACCGAGTGCAATAACCCTGAAATCGTAAATCGAGTGGAAGCGGCCGGTGGTTACGATGGTGGTTGGATCAAAGCTTCTAACTTTTCGGCCATCGAGATGAACTGGCTCACCTGTTGTCTTGAAAATTCCATCGTCGCAACGAAGACCGGCGCAGTCGATCCTTCAAGCCTCAATTCGATCCAATACAGGATTGCCATCCAGAACAAGGCAAACAGTACCAGGACCGCCACGGTTATCGACTATCTTCCCGATGAATTGACGTTCCTGGATTCGTCTCACTCCTTCGCGTCATATGAAGGAAATGTCATTACATGGAACCTGATCGAGATCGAGCCGTTCGAAACCGAGGTCATAACTTACAAAGCCAAAGCTCTCAGAAGTGGTAAGGTCACAAATCGGGCGGTGGTCAACCCCAGTTCCGTCAGCGGCAAAACTGCAAGGTCAGTGAGCGTCAGCGCCGTTGTGGATGTAGCGCCTTTCGAAGGTGAGGTTCCGGCACCTGGATGGCAGCCGCCTGACTGGGGGTTTGAAACCGACGAGAATGAAGGAGATCTATGGCTTTACACCCCATGAAGCGTGAAATATAAAAATCGAAGTTCGACAAAAAAAATCGTGGGCGGAAAATTCCGCCTTTTACGTTTCGTGTGGCTTTTGCAAGAGGCTGGTTTTATCCAGAAGGACGCCAGACCTTGCATGAGGCTTTCTGGAAACCGAATCGCTGGCCTTTTCAAGCTCTCGTGCCTCATCTGCCAGTTTGGCTGCGGCCCTCATTACCTCGTGGCCTGCGGCAGCGGTCAGGGCGATCCTCTCTAGCTCCTTTAGCCTAAAACAGGCTATTGCGTCTATGCTCGCAGCGGTCTGAGCCATGTGCAAAGCCGCCATGGCCTTGGCCCTGGCGTAGGGGTTCTGGAAACTCATCCTCTCGGTGCACTTTTCGGGGTTTCCCAGGATATGCGGTAGCTGGGGCTCGCCTGCATCGATGCTGGCCATGGCCTTGTCGAGTTCTTCTTGTACCAACCTAACTCCGCCACAGACGCTCAAGACCTTGAGTGAGTCTGAGTTGAAGAGGGCCATCTCGGACGGGTCCAAAAACTCTCTTTTGGCCCCTATCAAGGGGTCGAATGGAAGGATGATGTACCCAAAGCCTTCTGCCTCCAAAGCTTCTCTGGCATCTTTTTTTGAGGGGCCGTCGGAGATGACTATTGTTGGAACGTCCTTGTAAAGCTCTCGTGCAGCGGTTGGGCCTGGAGTTGCTGCATTGGGCCCCACCATAACCACAAGTTGGGGTCCCCAGCTTTTCAGTTCTGCCGACATTTCGGCTTCTTTTTTGGTCATCTTGGCCCCAAAACCCAAGGTTTTTGTCTCGATGTCATTCCTTTCGGCGATCTCGTCCAAGGCGAGGTCTGCGATCAACGAGGTCGCAACGTTTCCAAGTTTAATAAAACCGATCTTAAACATAACAACAACCCTCTCAAATGACGCAGCCAGATGATAAAAGAGTTTCTATATCGAGCTTTGCACACAAATCTAGCACTCAGTTCTCGTCAACTCAAAATCCAAGCAAGAGCGCCATAA
>CAZXBV010000218.1:0-2872 GCA_964639155.1 uncultured Methanotrichaceae archaeon | reverse complement strand
CTCATTCGACGGTCACGCTTTTCGCCAGGTTTCGCGGTTTGTCTATTGGAAGGCCCCTTGCATCAGCAGTGTAGTAAGCAAGCAGCTGGAGCGCCACAGTGCAGAGCACCGCGGAGAATACGGGCCTCGCCTCTGGGATCTCGACGGCAGTGGTAGCGATCTTGGAAATGTCAGGATTGCCTTTTGACGCAAAAGCGATGACATCTGCACCCCTTGCCGCCACCTCCCTGATGTTGGCCTGGATCTTCTTGCCATGAGTTGCAAGGGCCACCACAGGAGTCCCATCGGTGATCAAAGCGAGAGGGCCGTGCTTTAGCTCGCCAGCAGGGTAGCCCTCCGCGGGAATGTAAGAGATCTCCTTCATCTTGAGTGCCCCTTCGAGAGCGATCGGATAGAGGAAATCCCGACCAATGAAGAAGTACTGATCGCTTTTGGCATACTGCTCTGCGATCTTTCGTATCTCGTCTCGCCCATCCAGCACTTCCTGGATCTGACCTGGCAGCCTTGTCAGCTCCACCAGCATCTTTCTGGCATTTTCGTAGCTCAGATAATTCCTGGTCCTGCCCAGTTTTATGGCCAGGAGTATCAAGGCCACTAACTGGCCTGTGAAAGTCTTGGTGGCCGCAACTCCGATCTCTGGGCCGCATCGGGTGTAAATGGTCCCGTCGACCATATTTGTCACGGTGCTGCCCACCACGTTGGTTATGGCAAGGCGCTTCACACCGAACGTGCTGGCCCTTTTCAGAGCATTCAGGGTGTCGGCGGTCTCGCCGGATTGGGTGATGCTCAATAGGAGGGTTCCGGGCTTTAGCAGAATATGCTGGAACTCCGAGGCAACCTCGATGTCGACCGGAAGGCCCGCAGCTTTGGGATACAAGTACTTGGCCAAGAGACCTGCATGGTAAGAGGTGCCACAAGCGATGATCGAAACCCGATCGAGCGCCTTTATTTCTTCGTTTGTGAGCCCTATATCCATCCGAACCTCGCCGTCGATCTCTGACGTCCTGGATGCGAAGGTCTCTTGGATCGCCCTTGGCTGTTCGTGAATCTCTTTGAGCATGAAATGTGGATACCCTGCCTTCTCGGCGGCGTCGACATCCCAGTCCACACGCTCCAAATCGAAGGGCAGAGGTTTTCCAGCAATATCTCTTAGAGTTACCGTCTCGGCATCAATTATGGCGATCTCACCATCTTTCATCCTGATGACATCCCGAGTATAGGGAAGAAGGGCAGCAACGTCGGAAGCCACGTAGTTTGCACCTTTTCCAACGCCAATCACAAGGGGACTCTCCTTCCTCGCGCAGACGAGGCGTGGTGAGCCCTTGGCCAGGACCGCAATCGCAAAGGACCCCTCCACCAAGGAGACCGCCGAGGCGACCGCCTCTGCCAGGTCCCCTCTGTAGCAAGATCCGATCAGGTGGGCCAAGACCTCGGTATCTGTCTCGGACCTGAACTCGAAACCCCTTGCGATGAGCTGCTCTTTTAGCTCTAGGTAGTTCTCGATTATGCCGTTGTGAACCACGGCTATGTCGTCAGAAATGTGAGGGTGGGCATTCTCGGCGGTTGGTGGACCATGAGTTGCCCATCTGGTGTGACCTATGCCCATGTTCTCCCCTGGCGACCCAACATCACAATAAATCTTTTCTAGGTCTGCTATCCTGCCCGCGGATTTGATGACCTGAACCTCGCCATCTGAGATTACAGCAACACCTGCGGAGTCGTATCCGCGATACTCCAACCGTTTCAGAGTATCAAAAAGTATTGGACCTGCCTTGTCATGGCCTGCATATCCGACTATGCCGCACATCTCTAGATCACCCTGCACTCCCTTTCGATCCACCCACGAAGCTTGACACCCGAACCTATCTTTGATCCAGCCCCCACCATCGTTCCAGGATGCATCAACACTCTCCCACCTACGATCACATTGTCGGCCACCACCGCGCCGAACTCAGCGCGATGAAGCTCGTCTTCTATCGGCACCACAGATTCGCCCGATTCCACGATCAAATGGTCGCCAAAACTGGAACTGGCCCCAAGAATCGAGCTTGATACGACGGTCCCGGCCCCGATTCTCGCGCCGTTCATGATTATGCTGTTCCTGATCTCGGTGTGAGATCCAATCTTCACCGAGTCACCGATGGATGTCGTCGGAAAAACAGTCACATTTGGCCCCACGTCGCAGTTCTTGCCGATGGAGACCGGGCCCACGATGTAAGATCCAGATCTCACGACGCTTCCCTGCCCGATCTCCACCGGGCCTCGGAGCCACGCGCCCACCTCTATCTCGCCTTCAATCTTGGGCACACCAATTCCGGGAACGCTGCTGTTTGCCTCCAAAAGGTCCCAGGCGAATATGGCGTCGGCCCATACGCCGTTTGTTATCTTGGCCCTCACATCGTGGCCTTCCTCGATCATGTGGGCGATGGTCTGGGTCAGCTCATAAGATCCCCTCTCAGATATCGGCGTGTTGGGCAGCTCTTCAAAGATCTCCGGGCTGAACCTGTAGACACCTGTGTTGAGGATGCCCGCGCAGGGGTGACCTGGCTTCTCCACTATTTTGGACACCTTTCCCCGCTCCACGGTAAGGACGCCGTAATCTCCAGCATGCTCCCGGATAGCGGCCAGTATTACGTTCTCGCCCTCTGCCAGCAAGACGTCCTCTATGGCCTGTTCGTCGATCAGATTGTCGCCGTTGACCACCAGAATAGGACCATCAACGTGGGGTCTGACCTTGCTCAGGGCATCGGCGGTGCCAAGCTGCTCGTCCTGGACCACGTACTCTATCTTCACACCGTAATGGATGCCGTCACCGAAGTAGTCCATGATGCGCTCTTTTTGGTAGCCCACAACAACCACCAGGTCGCGCACC
>CAZXBV010000217.1:0-2889 GCA_964639155.1 uncultured Methanotrichaceae archaeon | reverse complement strand
TTTTTTTGGATTTTTGTGAAGTCTTTTTCAAATGCATCTCGTCTCTAAGACCCTTTGTTTCAAACCCTTGTTTGAGGTGTAACTTTAGATCACGATCCACGATCTCTGCATAAAACCACGTTTTGCCTTGTTCTAATGGTGAAAAGTTTTTGTTCCACCGTTTTACACCCTTTTTAGTCACAGCTTTGACATCTTCAACGACTACATCTGTTATCGGTATGATCTGCCTGAGCAGATCGAGTATTCTCAGTTTAGCGTTCCACCTAGCATGAGTAGAAGGTGGTAACGATTTTTTGTTTCGAAGTCGGTTGTGGAACCTGGCGGGTCGTCTCCAACAGTTACGGAATCGTCTGGATCGCCGCATATCACGTCTAACTTCCAACGATTTCTTGACGTGGTGTGGTGCCTCTGACATTCCATTCAACACAACTTCTTGTGTGCCGACTACTGACCATCCTTCGAACTTACTGCCAGGATCGATACCTAACGCGATGGGTTGATTATCTGGTTCAACTTCTTTTTTCAAGATGATGCAAAACACTCCTAATTTGTTCCGGTAAGGACTGGCTTGGCCATTTTTCAGAAGTAACCTAGCCCTGGTTGGAGTGGTTGGCATCAACTGACGCATCTCGGCGTCCATGACAGGTATGCGCATATTATGCTCTCCAGATCGAGTCTGGGTAAAATGTCCCTTCGAGGTGGCGAAGCAGGCTTAGGGATAAATCCCATCGGATTCGGCATGTCCAGAAGTGGGCAAAGCTAGGGAGGTACTTTGCCATTCTTAGTAGCCCACAACGCTGCTGCATTTTGTTGCCCTCTAGTCTAACTGTTTAGTCTCGCTTAGCCGTTTGCAAGCCACGGCCTTTAGGCCGTGGTAGTTGACCCTGTCTATTCACCAATTTTCGCCAACCAAAGATCAGCATTGCCAGAGGAAACTGTCCAGCCCGTGGTAATGTAACTGCCGTCTTCAGTCACCTGGACCGATGCCCCCTCCTCTCTGCCGGACTCGTTGAAAGACATATCCCATTCCTTTATGCCAGAACTGTCGACCTTTATCAGCCACGCATTTAGTGACCCATCCGAGCTCCAACCTGCGATGATATGACTGCCATCTTTTGTCTCATCCGCCGAAGTGGCAAGGTCGTAGCTGGAGTCTCCAAAGCTGAATATCCGCCCCCATCTTGCGGTGCCATTAGGGTCTGTTCTGATCAGCCACGCATCGCCTGCTTGGAGCTCTGCATTCTGAGGAGCGTTTGCGCCGCCAGCGATTACGTATCCTCCATCTTTTGCCAGCTGAACAGATTCTCCAACGTCATCTTTCGATCCTCCAAAAGTCACATTCCAAATTTCTGACCCCTCAGAATCGACCTTTATCAGCCAAAGATCACTACCACCTGCGCCGTAAGATTCGGTAAAACCTGCGATAACATAACCGTCATCGGTTTCCTGTATTGAGCGGCCGCCGTCATCTTTGGCGCCTCCAAACGTCTTGTTCCAAATCTCAGCGCCATTTGAATCGGCCCTTATCAGCCATGCATCTATACCCCCTGCCCCGCGAGATGCAGTCTCGCCAACGATGACGTAACCACCGTCCCTGGCCTTTTGGATTGAATAAGTCCAGTCATAGCCAGATCCGCCATAGGTCTTGTTCCAGCGCTCGTCACCCTTCGAATCGACCTGTATCAACCAGGCATCGAAATCCCCTGCACCATAAGAGTCAGTTCCACCAGCGATGGCATACCCACCTTCTTTTGTCTCTACGATCGCCATGCCTTCTTCGTCGCCAGATCCACCATAGGTCCTGTTCCATTCCTCAGACCCTTTCGATTTTGTTCTTATCAGCCATGCATCATAGCCGCCAGATCCATAAGAGTTGGTCGCACCAGCGATTACGTATCCACCATCGCGGGTTTCGCGGATGGAAGTTCCCATATCAAAACCTGGACCTCCGTAAGTCATGTTCCAAATTTCGCCATCTGTGTCGAACGCGCCAAAAGCGTACAGAATGAGTATCAGGGTTATCATCAGCGAAGCTCCTAGTATCAGCGGTTCTTCGCTAAATTTTATGGACGCGATTGATGCCTTTATTTTATAGGCGAGGCGCTGAATTGAGGATTTGGCATGGGGATCTCCAGACATGGCTCACTCCTTCACCCGAGATTTGGGCTCTTAAGGTTCGTTTTCCATTAAACTTTTTGGTAATTTCCTGAGATTTAATCATACTTCGGCCGACCCCCAATGAGGTGGTGGCTTAAGTGGTTGAGGATCTTGTGGCGATCCTTCGTAGACGAAAACGTCTTCGATTTTAACGCCGAAAATTCTCGCCATCTTAAAGGCGAGGTCCAACGATGGGTTATACTTGCCCTTCTCTATTGCGATTATGGTCTGCCTCGTTACGCCCAGCTTCGTTGCAAGCTGCTCTTGAGTCAAATCGTGAATCGCTCTGTAGACTTTGATGTTATTCTTCATCGTATGGCTCGTATCCGTATCTTTTGTTGTAGTACCCGTACAGAACAGAATACAGGATCATTAACGCGCAGGCCGAGAATGCCAGTGCAAATCCGATGTAAGTGTACTCGGGATATTCGTTTCTAAGCGCAATTAAAATGATGCCAGCTAGAGCGTTTATTGCCGCGAAGATCACCATAACAACCTTGGCAGCTCTTTCGCTCACTCTTTCGTCCCTTTCATCTACTACGACTTCGTCGACACTAGTTTTACATACATAGAATAAAATTGCCCCTAAACCTATCGAAACGATTACAAAAACAGCATTGGCCATCGCGGTAAACCCGCCAGCTAAAGCCACTGTAAAGACGATTATCACCATTCTACAAATCTTAGAATATTTTGCATCCATGAAATCACGGTGTAAATCACGTATTACAT
>CAZXBV010000216.1:0-2913 GCA_964639155.1 uncultured Methanotrichaceae archaeon | reverse complement strand
GGAGATTCGAAGGGTTTATGTAGCCAGTAAGTGCCCACTCGCGGTGGGCTTTCTTACGGCGAATTTTGGAAAATATCTTTTATGTTTGATCCCTTACTTCTTCTGCTTCCAGAGGGTAAACACCCTTTTCGTCGTGAACTTCTCTTCCAGAGAGGGGTGGATTAAACACGCAGGCAAGTTTAAGAACCGTTTTTGCTCTCAGAAGATGACGGTCGTGCTGGTCTAAGATGTAGATGGCCCCAGGGGTTATGGGGTAGATCTTACCATCGTTCAGCGTCTCGACCTCTCCTTCGCCTTCCATGCAGTAGACGGACTCCAGGTGATTTTCATACCAGATCAGAGTTTCGGTACCCGGATAGATGGTGGTTATGTGGAACGAAAAGCCCATGTTGTCGTTTTTGAGCAACAGGCGCGTGCTCTCCCAGTTCTCGGCCACGACGCGCCTTTCGGTATTTTCTGCATCCTGGAGAGTTCTCAAGATCACGCTAAGACCTCGACCTTGGACACGTTCTTGTTGCTGGAACTCTCATCGGAAACGCCGCTCAATGCCTCAATTGCGCTCTCTTCTAAAATGTCAAGTCCTCTTTCAAGTTTTTCGTAGGTTATGGTAAGGGGCATCAGACACTTGATCACCTGATCGTCAGAGCCTGAGGTCTCCAATATCAGACCCCTCTTAAAAGCTGCAGATGTGATATTTCGCGCCAGCTTTTCGGTCTGACAGTCAAGGGCTTGTATCATACCCCGCCCTCGGGCCAAGAGAATGTCGCGTTCATCTTCGCGAACGATTTTGTCGAGTCGTTTTCGAATTATGCGCCCCTTTCTCTTAATCTCGCAGGAGAAATCGCTGCTGTTGTGCCAATAGAGCTCGATCGTGGCCTTGGCGGTCACGAACGCCAGGTTGTTTCCTCTAAAGGTGCCGTTGTGTTCGCCTGGCTTCCACTGGTCCAATTCGGGTTTCATCAGAACCAAGGAGAACGGCAAACCGTATCCGCTCAGCGATTTGGAGAGTGTTATGATGTCAGGGGAGATGCCAGCATCTTCGAAGCTAAAGAAGCTTCCCGTACGGCCGCATCCCATCTGGATGTCGTCGACTATTAAAAGGACGTCGTGTTTCAGGCAGACTTCTTCGAGCGATCGAAGCCATTCCTGACTGGCCACGTTTATGCCGCCTTCGCCCTGGACCGTTTCGACTATAACCGCGGCAGGGTGATCCAAACCGCTGCTACCATCGGTCAGCATTTTGTCCAGGTATTGAGTAGTGTTGATATCTTCGCCAAGGTACCCATCATACGGCATGAAGACAGTTCCCTGTGGCTGTATGCCACAACCGTCTCTAAAGTGACTGTTTCCGGTCGCTGCAACAGATCCCAAGGTCACCCCATGAAACCCGTTGGTAAAAGAGACGATCGTCTGTCGCCCTGTGACTTTCCTTGCGATCTTCAAAGCTGCCTCAACGGCGTTCGTTCCGGTGGGGCCTGTGAACTGGACCTTGTATTTCATTCCTCTTGGCCGGAGTATCAACGACTCGAAGGTCTCCAGGAAATCTCGTTTCGCCTTGGTGGCCATGTCAAGGCCGTGAGTAATTCCATCCGATTCGATGTAGCTTAGAAGCTCTCGTTTCAACGTTGGATTGTTGTGGCCATAGTTTAGGGTGCCAGCGCCTGCGAGAAAGTCGATATACTTTTTGCCTTCCTCGTCTTCCAGAATCGATCCCTGTGCCCGTTTGAAGACTACCGGAAAGGACCTGCAGTAACTTCGAACCTTTGATTCAAGACGATCAATAGAGCTAAAATCATTCATAAATCATTTCACCTGATTGAGATCGAACGGTCCTATGCGAAACAGATATTCTGCTTCATGCCGTTCTTGCCCAAAAAACCGTTCAGAAAAGTAGAGGCATTTTTTGGAGGGGGCTTCGATATCTTTGGCAAATGACCGAAAAAGATTCCAAGAAGCTTGATTGGAGAGCGTTATTGTGGTCTCCAGATAAAGGCACCTTTGGGAGGCAGTCCTCTTTAAAGATTCCTTCAACAAAGTTTTTCCGATGCCTCGCCCCCGGGCCTTTCCGTCCACTGCAACTTGCCAGACAAAAAAGACGTTCTCCTTCGATGGGGGGACGTAGCCGGATAAGAAGCCTACAATTCGGCTGTTTTCTTCAGCTACCACACAGGTATCTGCAAAATGCTGGCAGAGCAAAAGGTAGCTGTATACAGAATTCAGATCAAGAGGTTCGCACGACTTAACAAGATCAAAGATATTGTGTCCGTCTTCTAGGCGAGGCTTTCGAAAGGTCAAATCAGTCTTGTGGCTCAACGTCACACTTTTCAGCTAATCGCCTCCAAGATTCCATCATCGTGCTCTGAAGTCACTGGATAATGATGGTGGTTGGTGGATCTCGACGTGGCGCATCCATAGTTTTTCAGTATTATGCGCACTTGTTTTGGAGTATATTCCACGCCAAATTCATGAAGTATGATATCTTTTACTTCGGCCGTTGTCCAGCTGATTTTGCTGCTCAGGATGCCTTTCAGTTTTTCTCTTTGGGTGTTCGATAGCTTAGAGGGCCTTCCACCGGCATGCTTTGGGACCAATCCGTCGTATCCACCTTCGTTCCACCGATTCTGCCACGTGTACCCCACGCTCTTTGTGATGCCCACCCTAGATGTAGCAGCGTCTACGCTCATTCCCTGGTATCGATACTTCACAAAGTAAAGCCTCTTTAGGATTTTCGCGCATCTCTCTAAAATCTTGATAGTCCTATTGAGTTCCTCCAGACTCATATGCCTCCTAATTTGTATCTGTTCGGGTTTGGGCATAAATTAGTCTCAAACTTTATAGGTATTAAATGTTAGGTTCAATACAAGTAAATTTTACATATAACA
This sequence comes from uncultured Methanotrichaceae archaeon, assembly GCA_964639155.1. GTDB lineage: Archaea > Halobacteriota > Methanosarcinia > Methanotrichales > Methanotrichaceae > CAYWZG01. The sequence continues at coordinate 31 of CAZXBV010000216.1, read as the reverse complement.
GATATATCTGATTAATGACTTCTGTTTTTGC
>CAZXBV010000215.1:0-2953 GCA_964639155.1 uncultured Methanotrichaceae archaeon | reverse complement strand
TTTCTGTCTGGAGAGCGATTCCGCATACTTGATATATTTGCAGATAGGTTTGCCCAATGGCAAGATCCTGCCCTTAATCTCGCCGTCGTTCACCTCGATCTCGGCCACCGTCGGCGGCGACATTCTGGGCTCGGTCGGGCTTCCAGGACAGATAAGAAGCTGAGGGACCCGTTCAACGTAGGGCCTGTGAATGTGGCCGAAAATCAGGGCGTCAACTTCCATCTCCCTTGCAAGGAACTCGACGGCCGCAAGGTCTGAAGAACGAGTGGCCCTGTGGACCAGTCCCAACCTTACTCCTTCCACTTCGATGACTTTCCTTTCAGGCAGAAGCTTTCTTAGTTCGACAGAATCCGAATTGCCAGATACTGCTTCGAAGTTTCCGAGCCGATCGAATGCTTCGTAGACCTCGATGGTGACGAAATCGCCAGCGTGAAGTACGAGATCTGCATCTTTTGCCAGAGATGCCAGCTTTTCAGGCAGGTCACCTTTCAGATGGGTGTCCGATATGGCCAATATTCTTGTCATGTTCACTTCACGCTCCCATCATTCACGAAGGTAGTTTACAACACGGTTTCATGCATGAAGCCGTTTCATGCCAGCTTCTTCCATTCCCAAGAACTCTGCGCCCACCGCCACCACGCTGTTGGTGAATATGGAGGCATTGATCTCGAATATGGGATACCTCATCCTGCTGTATTCGGAGACGAGCCAGGTAGTGGTCTCTTTGTCCCTGCTGAATATGTCATAGTATTCGGGCTTTACGGGTATGAAGGCGATGTCCTCTTCTCTTCCTAGCAGGTTCATGAGTTCGACAAGCTCAGATGATGGGTTAGTAGTTATAGGCATCACATCCGCGCCGTTCATGATGGCGTTTCGAACGCCTTGGAGGCATTCGTAGGTGTTGCCGCTTCCGGTGATGGGAACGTAAACGTCGCCGATCTGAAAGCTGGGAGTGTTAAAGTCGTATTCCCAGTAGCTGGTTTTGTTCAAATGGGTGAACCTCATCTCAAAAGCTCTAGCTACCAGGCCGGATCTACCCACACCACCTACGACGTATCGGCCACTTCTTGGAAAGAGCCTCTTAAACCATCGTTCCAGCCTCTCTGGATCCATCTTGGTGATGAGATGACACTGGTCAGAGAAATCGTGAATGGCATCTTTGTACATTTCACAAGACCTGTTCTTAGACTCGCCCCCTTCACCATTCAACCTTCCAGGAACCTCATTGAATATCGCGTTGAGAAAAGCTAGCACCTCAAGCTCGAATTCGGTCCCCATGGGCGAAAGCTTCGATATCCTGCCGCCATCTGTATCGTACTTTGTCCTCCCTTTTATTATGAGGACTGAGCCGTTTTCGTAATCTTCAACCAGCCTGTAGGCGGTTCCGTTCTTGTTGGCGGTGATGAGTCTCATCTCGCCACCCTGGCCGATTATGTCCTCGATGTATTTGTTCACGGAGGGAGTTTCGCCAGAGCCCGAAATCGCAATTCCCAGATTGTTCCTCGTCTTGCGAAAATGCTTCTGGACCGGGTCTTCCATGGTGCAGGGAAATATGTCCAGATGGTTGTGGAGAAGCTGAAGGAAGCTGTAGAGGGAAAGGGCGCTCCTTCCGGCCGCAAGGCCGTAGACGAACTTCTTTTCCTCCGGACCTCCCAGGAACGATGCCAGCGAATCTGCAAAGGCGTTGACCTCCTTTAGGTCCAGCTGGGTCAGTTTCTCAATAAACCGGCACTGGAGAGCGGTCGCCTCTTTGAAGGTGTCGATCAGACCTGCCATGGGGGGTAAAGGCTAACCTGACAAAGATAAGCCTTTGCCCTAGGAAATTATTTCGCAGAGCCTATCGGTGTCTCTGGCAAGGGCGATCTCCTGGGCGATCCGTTTTCCGGTGGATAGGTCCGGTTCGATCAGGTCTGAGTAAGGGGACCCGCTGATGAAGACGTTGGTTCCAGCGACAATTCTCGCAGATATCTCGAAAACCTTGAACTTGAGATCGTCTGTGACGATCGTCTCAAGACAGAAAGGACCGATCATCCCGCCGAAGAGTTCGAAAGATGTCTCTACCACCCGTTCACCCAGTTCAAAGGCTTTGGGAAGGAGCGATTCTCTCAAGACAAGTGGGATATTTCCTGTCACAACGAAGCTTGGGTATATTCCTGCCTCTTCTAGCTCGTTCATGGAACCTATTCGGAATATCTCGTCGGCGTTGGATTCGACCCTACGATCAATTCCCAACATCTCCATGATTCCATTGCTCAGCTTGTAACCTTCAGACCTTATTGGCGAATAGAAGTAATGTATATAATATCTGGTTCCAAGTATGAACTCCTGGATGGTGTGCCGTTTGGTGGCATCAACTTTGCTTTCGTATTCGGCCTTGTTCTTGGATATGAAAAAACCGCGACCGCCTTTGGCTCCGTGGTACTTCACGATGACCGGCTGGTCGATATCTCCTGGGTCCTGAAACCTTCTGGGAAGATCTATTCCGGCCTTGGTGAGCCATTCTCTTTCCAAGTCTCGATCGCTCTCCCAACCAAGAGATCTTCGATTCCCATAGGTGGGAACTGGAAGGCTCTCAAACTTGTCAGATCCCAGATACTCGACAAGGGACCCGTGGGCTATGATGATGGCGTTTTCCTCGATCAACTTATCGGTTTCATCCAGGAGCGCGCTGTAGCTGTCCAAGCTGAGAAAAGCGTCAGGCTTTGCCAGTGGGAACGCGTCGTAAAACTTTGGGGGCTTTCCAAGACATATGCCAAGGGTCTTGAACCCCTCTTTCCTAGCTGCGTGGAATATTTGGAGACTGCTGTGAGAACACACCGTGGCGATGGTCAGGTTTTTTTGGTCGTATTCTTCCAACAAATCCCAAATTTTTTCTTTTCCTATCATGTTGACAACCTTTGGAACGCAAGAACATGGTCTACGGGTACATAACACCTTCGACTGGAACGACTCA
>CAZXBV010000214.1:0-2970 GCA_964639155.1 uncultured Methanotrichaceae archaeon | reverse complement strand
ACTATGTTGGCTCCGGCGTCCTTCGTCACGCATTTGTTGAGCTTGGAGAAATATAGGTTTCCAGAAGAGATATTGTCGGGAAAATCCATGAGTCCCAGACCGGATGCACCGCCTTTGCAAGCATGGGAATCCACTTTAGCAAGGGTGGTCTCGCCTCTGAGTCTTGCTGCTTGGACCATCTCGCAGTAGCGGAGCGGTTCTTGAAGCATCTCGATATCTTTGGGTATTTCGCTTTCCTCACCTAACAGCTTGACGCCTACCGGGTTTGTGTCCAGATCGAGAGTTTCGACCAAGATTTTTGCCATCTCATCAAGTTCTATGGGAATGCCTCCAGTTTTTTCCTGATAAGGCATTATTCGATGCGGTACATCACTCTTGCGCTTAGCAAGTGAGATCGTTTGCGCCTTTTTGTGCCTCAGAAGCGAACTGATGAGTAGAGCAAGATATTGATGGACAATAGCGGATGAGATGGTTTCGCACCGAACGTTAGACCGGTTCGGAAAATTGTGATCTAAATGGCAAAAAATAGGGTTGAAGTTCTGCGATTCAAACGCGTTGGAACCGTCAGAACCCTGTGCTTGCCGAAACTAAATGTCAGCTATAATTTTCAGCACAGTCCAGAACGTCATGCAAAAGTTTTGAGATCACGTTCACTCGTCCACTGCATTTTCGTCTGCGTCTTCTATCACCTCATCTGGGTAAATGTCCACCACAATCCCCATTTCGTCAAGGAGGATTGCTGTGTCGCCATCGTCGTTCCAGATAGCCCTTGCACGATTCATGTAAAGATCGGCAGTCGTATCGTTGCCCTCGAAGGTGTAGACATTTACTGAAGCTTCCGGCACCAGAACGAAGTCCATTGGGAACTCGTAGGTGTGATTCGCCAGATCCTGCAAAATCCAGCCGGTCATGTTCTGAGCCGATTCGCCCAAGTTGGCGATCTCCACCCATTCCTCAGACCAGTTGGCATCAGAAATCTCCACAAGATATGCGACTGCCATCTCTTCGACTTCATCGGACGAAGTCTCATTTTCCTCAGCAAAGCTCAAACCCAAAACAGTGACCAAAAGGGCCGATATCAGAACCATATATTTCATGACTCGGGTCATAGTGGTGATGCCTCCAAGTATACTTATTTGTGCTCAAAAGATTTAAACTTTCCTAAAAATTAACATGTTAGCGATTTCAGCCCGACCCTCTTTATTGAAGATGTTAGACGCTCATCGTAAGAGAGATGCGTTCCTCAAAGTTATTGATGAGGGAATCTGAACAAATCCCAAACTCGTAAGAGTTTAGGATTTATCCGAAAGGTATCGTTAAACACTATATTCAGAGATCGATTCGCCCGAGGCATCTAGTAAAGTTGCAGTCTCGCCCTCGTTCCATACAGACTCTTCGAATCCCCAGTAAAGATCTGTTGCAGTATCGTTTCCGACCCTTGAGTGGACTTTGACCTTCGCTTCAGGGACCAAGACGAAACCATCGGGGAATTCGTATGTGTTATTTCCCTCATCGATCAGCTCCCAGAAGGTGAAATCCTGGACGGCCATTCCGGAATTGGCGATCTCGACCCATTCGCCTTCGATCAGGTTCACATCGATTATGGTCACTGCAACGTCGAATCCTGGAGGGAGATCTCCGGGCGACGAATCATCTTCAGCGGCGACAGTTCCGACCAGAAGGGCCGAAAGGATCAATCCAATCTGAACAAACTTCCAATTTGACATAACTAATCTAACCTCCCACTTTTTACAGGTATAATTCTCGGAAAGGAACTTAAGCTTTTCTCGAAAGCCTCGCCGGCTTGGCATGATCAACCAATCAGAAACGGTGCTTTTGAGACAAAGACAATCGAAAATACTGCAGTTATAGTCGAGAACAAATTAGATGAGACTAATCGATTCTCGATTATATATCGAGGCATGGGGGAATGCGCGGATCTAACCCACAAAAAAGTAGCAAAGTATATATCGGTTGCCGATAAATGACCTGAAGCACGGCATATGTGCAAACTCAATTCAGAGGGAGTTTGATAAAGTATGAAGATTTCCGGAAAAATAATTATAATTGCCCTGGCAATCTGTCTCGTCGGGGCGTTGGCCGTTGCAACGGCGACAGACCAAGAAGCTGACGAGATGAGCACCGCCAATGAAGCCTGGCAGAAGCTTATGGACGGAAACGCCCGTTTCGTGAATAACGAGCCAGAAGTGAAGGACTTCGTATCCGAAAGAGAAGCAGTGGTGGCCGGACAGAGCCCCTTTGCCACCGTGATCACCTGCTCTGATTCAAGGGTCCCACCTGAGTACATCTTCGACCAGGGAATCGGAGACGTATTCGTGATCAGGGTAGCCGGCAACGTCGTTGATTCCGTAGTTTTGGGATCTGTCGAATATGGTGTTGAGCATCTGCACACCCCCATCTTCGTGGTTCTGGGCCATCAGAGCTGCGGTGCAGTAACCGCTGCAGTTCAGGGCGGTGCTGAAGGAAACATCGAAAGCATCATGGACGAGATCGAACCTGCAGTAGAGGCGGCAGAAAAGACTGGCAAGACCGAAGGCGAGCTGGTGGATGAGGCCATCGACCAGAACATCGACTTGGTCATCGAGAGCACCTTGGAAGGTAGCCCCATCACCAAAGAGCTGGTCGAAGAGGGAAAATTGGTCATAGTGGGCGCTAAGTACTATCTGGACACAGGCGAAGTCGAGCAGCTTTCCTGGATCGATGCCGCAGCTCTGGCCGAGATGGAAGCAGAAGAGTCCGAAGAGACCAAAGCAACAGTGAACGCTTCCGAAACCAAAATCACTGTGACTGACAAAGTTGAAACGGTCGGTATTCCCGGAGACATAATTCCTGAGGATTACGAGCCTGCGTCTGACATTCCTGGAGACATAATTCCTGAGGATTACGAGCCTTCATCTGACATTCCCGGAGACATAATACCCCAAGAAGACTAGTGAAGTGAGCACACGA
>CAZXBV010000213.1:0-2971 GCA_964639155.1 uncultured Methanotrichaceae archaeon | reverse complement strand
TCTTCTTCTGCTTTCCGCCTCAACCGTCTTCGATAATAGTTCAGCGGGTGGTTCACCCACTTGCAGAGCGCATCTTCTCCGGGACAGTTCCCATAAGTCAGCATCGTTGCGCAAGAAGGCGGCTTGTAAGAGGTCCCGCTCTTTCCTGAGATGTGCTCTACTTGGTAGCGGGTCCGATCTTCATCGAAGTCGGGACTGTTGTTGAATATCTGAACTACTTCGTCTGTGCTCATCCCAACTTGAAGAAGAAAGCTGGTCAGGGCAAACCTTGCTGTGTGAGCGAGGTTTACGCCACCTGCGACTTGCATGAGCATGTGCATGATGCAGGGCGGAAACGCGTCTTGCGTCACCTCGCCAAGATCGATCCTCTCATCAGATCTCGTGGCCGCTAGCTCTTCTCGGATTTCGACGGAGTAATCCGCGAGCTTTTCGCAGATCTCAGATGGAACCTGTATCGGCAAACCTCGCTGAATATCTTCTCTTACCCTCTCTTCAAGAAGGCGTACCAGATCTTGAGACGTTACCGCAACCCAACCATCTCTCAGCGGCCTGTTCACCAGTTTCCAGTTGGTGCTATGCATCATGTGAGCTGCTTTCAAGTACTCTGTAAAATGAAGCTCAAACCCACTTTTGCCTTCTATTGGATGGACGTTCAGATCGTGAGCAATCTCAGTTAAATCGCAAAGATCCTCGCCTCTCATCTTGCTGCTCGCAAGCTTAGACTCGGCAAGAGCGTACCTTCGAATCAAAAAATCGTCGTCAACGCAAGATATCATGGCTCTGGCCAAGGGGTATGACAAAAGTTCTGCCAGAGGGTGAGCCGAGACTTCTTCTATTTCGCCCTTTATCGCCTCGATGATCCGACTGAGTGCCCTTTTCCTGACGGGCCTAAGACCGCGCCGCTCCAACAGGTCATCGAGGGTGTAGCCGGTCTCTTTCACCCGGTCTACGGCCTTGCGGGTGAACGGGTATTCTGAGAGGCTCAATCTAGATCACCCAGGTCTCGATCTCCAACGCTTAGAAGCGGAAAAGATCCTTCGCCGCCGGGATCCCTTAAAATCCCTTCAGTTTTATATAATTTTCAATTTGGCGAATCCCGCTAATCTTGCTCTATCCTGGGTGCCAAAAGATAGCTGATGTCTACGCCCTGACCGATCTTGAAACTGATCTTGAGTGGATAGTCCAGTCCCATCTCCAAAGTAACCTCTTGAGCTTTGCCTATCGACTTGCTCATGTCAGAGAGGTATTCAAGAGAGAACAGAGACCTTGCTTTTCCCGGTTTCAATCCCAACAACTCGGTGCTCGGCATCGTGAGCTTGAGAGAATCGATGTCACCTCGGGCTTCCATGTAGAACAGGTCTTCGGGCTCGTCGGTGACGCCCAAAACAACGTGATCGCTAACCTTTTCGGCTGCTTTTATGCCCTTTCGAAGCTGCGACCCAGGAAGTGTGACGTGGGCCGGTAAATCTAGCTCGGGAACCCGTGGCTCTTTTCTGACGGCACTCGGATCTATAAGACTCAACGTGTAAGAAAGCGACCCCACGCCGATCTTGAGCTTGTGGTTCTCCTCGTCCAACTCCAAAGTCACGTTGTCCCCTCGATCGGCCATGCTCAGAACGTCGATGAGCCGGGTCAAGTCTACCCCGATCTCCCCTGTGGTCGCTTCGAAGTACTCGAATGCCTTGGGATCGAGCCGGAAAGATACCATGGCCACGTTGGCGGGGTCTACGGCTTTTAGTTCCATCCCGTTCTCTGAAAGGGTGAACTTCACCTCGTCAACCAGAGACGATACTGCCTCTATCGCATCGCGCAGAATTTCTGCGCTTATCACTGCCTTGAACATCCTAGAGCCCCCTCTACCTCAGGAACGAATTTTATCTTCAATATAGTTTGTCCCTAGTCGTACTCTCTCCAGGTGAAATTGCACTTCGTGCACCTGAAGAACCTAACTTCGCTTTCATCTGCTGATCTGAGCTGCCGCAACCACCAGTAAGCAACACCATTCCCGCATTCGGGGCAGCGAGCCTTCGTGGTGGGAAGCCCTACGGCCTCTTCTTCTTCGATAACCGTCAAGATCCGTTCTTTTTGCTCGGTCTTGCTCACAAGGTTCTCACTGGTCTTTTTGGTCATCTTTATCTTCTTGCCGCATCTCTTGCAGACGAGCGCGCCTTCCATGGGCACCATGATGCTCTTGCAATCTGGACAAAATTCCATCGAGAAGAGTGGTGTTCACTCGTCATATTAAAGTTTGCCAACGAAGTTCTCAAAACAAAAGGGGACGAGAGTCCCGGCGTTCTGAGGATATCATGAGTTCGGCAATAAACGTAATCTGCGAGAACAGGCCCGGCGTGTTGCGCGACATCGCCGGAGTTGTGGCAGGCCTTGGCGGCAACATCGAGTACACCCAACAGTTCGTCCTGGAGCGAGGCCCCAACGAGGGCAATGCTTCAGTCTACATGGAAATTGACGGAACCGTGGAAGATATGGTGGACGACCTCGTGGCCCTCCCTTCCGTTTTCGAGGTTACTGTACACCAATCCTTCGAGAAGATTTATGGGTCGAGGGTGATTATAATCGGCGGCGGTGCCCAGGTGGCACAGGCCGCGGTGGGCGCTGTGAACGAGGCGGATCGGCATAACCTTCGCGGTGGCGAGAGGATCAGCGTGGACACTATACCTCTCGTGGGAGAAAATCCGATAGCAGATGCAGTCAATGCAGTGGGCCGTCTTCACAGGGCCACGGTCTTAGTCTTGGCCGGGGCCCTGATGGGTGGCCGCATCTCTGAGGAGGTTCAAAAGCTCCAAAAAGCAGGAATTCCTGTGATCGCCCTCAAGATGGCAGGATCGGTTCCCTATTACGCTGACCTAGTGGTCACCGATCCAATTCAGGCAGGAACCTTCGCGGTGATGCACGTCGCCAAGACCGCCGTCTTCGACATAAACCGAGTAAAGGGGATGGAGTTTTGATCGCA
>CAZXBV010000212.1:0-3003 GCA_964639155.1 uncultured Methanotrichaceae archaeon | reverse complement strand
AGGTTCGTAACGCCCGCGTCGTATATCGATCTGCTCACGGCAATGCATATTGCATCATACGCAATCAGAACCTCTGAGAAATTGTCGCCATAGATCTCGATCTCTTCGGGCCTTACCTCTCTTGAGATCATTCCCACGTCTGAAGATCCCATGGCCACGTTCTTGACGCCTACGCCAGACCCTCCAACGCCCGCAACGCTAACCACGATATCGTATCCCATCATGTTAAACTCTTCAGCACAGATCTCAACGAAGGGCATGACAGTGGTAGATCCAGTAACGGTCACAGTATCCAAACCAAACCCAGTTCCTACGAGGAAGAACTCCAAGAGGAGCATGATCGGCATGATGGAATATAGCTTGCTCATCTAATTGAACCCCTTAGCAAAACTACAGGTACTATATGATAATTGTTATGATTGTGTTCGGACCCGCTATATTTCAATCTGAACAGATCATGAAAACAGATGGCCCAAAGAACAAATTCGATGTCGAGACTTTATTAAATTAAAAAAGTATTATAATTTCTACTCCGCAAATGACACCAGGATCGACTCGATGAGCACCTTATCCCAACCTCCGGTAGAGAGTATCCCGCTGAACCGGCCTTTTTCCCATCCCTTCGATGAGACTCTTTAGCTCAACAGATGTCATGCACTGAGCCTCTAACGATCCTGCAGTTCGCGATATGTTCTCTTCCATCAAGGTTCCGCCAAGGTCGTTTACGCCCCATTGAGTGGAGCTGGCGGCCAGATTGCGCCCCATCTTGACCCAGCTTGCCTGAATGTTTGTGATGAGTGGATGGAGAAAGACCCTGGCCAGTGCGTGCATCTTCAGATGTTCAAGATAAGTCATACTCTGGGCACGAGGCCCAAGCTCATTGTTATGCGACATGAAAGGCAAAAGTACAAACTCGGTAAACCCACCAGTCTCTGCTTGGATCTCGCGCAAGACTTCCATATGTTGTATCCGATCCTCAAAGCTTTCGACATGACCATAGAGCATGGTGGATGTGGAGGGAACGCCTAACCTGTGCGCAGTGACAATCACCTTTCGCCACTCTGAGCTTGTGAGCTTCGAAGGGCAAATATCCCGTCTCACACTGTCTACCAAAATCTCGGCCGCAGTTCCCGGCATCGATCCAAGCCCCACTCTTTTCAGCTCACTTATCGCTTCCTCAAAGGAGATGCCAGAGTTTTGGGACATGTAGAACACTTCCATTGGCGAGTAGGCGTGAAGATGTATCTTTGGAAAATCCGTTCGGATAAGCTCCAGAAGATGACAATAATCTTCAAGGACCAATCCTGGAGCAAGCCCTCCTTGAAGACAGATCTCGGTCGCCCCGAACCTCTCGGCTTCAGCTGCCCGCGTCAAAATCTCTTCGTCGGTCAACATGTAGCCATCTGAACGCCTGAAGGCGCAGAACTTGCAGGACCCTACACACCGATTGGTGAAATTGATGTTTCTGTTGATCACAAAGGAGACATCGTCTCCACAACACGTCTCTCTGAGGGCATTGGCCATCCGAAACAGGTGCAAAGGCCGCTTCCAAAGCTCAGTCGCCTCATCAGAAGTGATCCAATCCCTCGGTTCAAAGACGCCATCAAAAAGAGCACTCTCCTCGACCTGTGATATCATTTTTCACACCTCAAAGGCAGATTCTCGATCCCGCCTTCTGCGATTCTCCGTTCTTTTGGCAGCTGTGACACCAGCATTCCATGAGTGTAAAGGCCACATCCTAAGACTTCGCCCCCATAACGCACAACGACATAACCATCTTCAAGATCAGCCTCTAGAGACTGACTTAGCCCCGCTATAAACTTCCCGGCATCTTCCCAGTCAAGATCAATACAGTTCTTGGTGGCGTAAGGCCCGAAGATCTGGAGCGCATAGGTGCTGGGCTTCCAAACTTTTCCTTTGGTGGAGATTGAACGAACGCCCAACGAATCGCATCTGAGATCAGGGATCTTGGAGCTGGAGAATATCCAGATGTTTTTTCCCCTCTCGTAGAAGTAATAGCCTTCAAACGCCTCAGGAGGGATTCCAAACCTGGATCGCCACATCTCAGCCACCACTTTTCCGTCCAAAAGCTTGAAGGAAAGCTTATTCCCTGATGAACTTTGAGACAAAGAAACCACCTGTATCGTTCTGGTGAGGATAATATCTAGCACATCGCTCCATCTCGGGCCCGTAAACTTTTCCGCCCCATTCCACGATCCCGGGACTGTTCTCAAGACCTGGAATTTCGACATTCACTAACCTTGCACCGCTCACCTGGCTTACCACCCCTTCGTTCTCTTCAGGTGCAAAGGTGCATGTGGAATAGACGACTGTCCCCCCAGGCCGGGTTAGATACAATGCCCTCTTCAGCAAGCTTGCCTGGAGGCGGCAAATACCAAGAGAACGTTTCAGGCTCCACCGTTGGAGCACCGACGGATCCTTTCGGGCCATCCCCTGGCCCGTGCAGGGCGCATCCACCAAGACCCGATCGAAACTGCCTTTCGGAAAATGCCGGCCATCGTACTTGGTCACCATGACGTTCAAAGCCCCCATCCTCTCGCAGTTGGCCCGAAGAGAGACGATCCTTTGAGGTGAAGGGTCGTTGGCCACCACCACGCCCTTGTTCTCCATAATCTGAGATATTTGAGTGGTTTTGCTTCCGGGAGCCGCACAGAGGTCTAGGACGGTCTCGCCTGGCTTTGGGTCCAGCACCAACGCTGGAACCATCGAGATCTCTTCCTGGACGTGAATGTGACCCATCAAACTCTCGATCAAGTTTCCAGGCTTTTCGACTTCCAGTCTCAGCCCGAAAGGATACCATCCAAACGGCCAAAATTTCACACCACCTTGATCGAGCCGGTCCAACAACCCATCTCGGCGGGTCTTGAGGGCGTTAATCCGGACGGTCGGAGGAAGTGGCCTCTCGATGGCCTCTCGAAACCTCTCGAAATCTGGTATGATCGATGCATATCGGTCCAGATGATCCATGCGGCGGGAGTTTCC
>CAZXBV010000211.1:0-3018 GCA_964639155.1 uncultured Methanotrichaceae archaeon | reverse complement strand
TCATTCCTTTCAGGAAGCCTCGCTCTTAGGGCAGATGCGGTCCATTCGGCGGTAGACGTCTTTGGATCATCTGCTCTCATACTGGGGCTCGTCATATCGGGAAGGAAGAGCAAGAACTTTCCTTACGGCCTTTACAAGGTGGAAAACGTGGTCTCGGTGGTGATCTCACTTCTTCTCTTCCTCACAGCTTACGAGATAGTAAGAGAAGTGATAAGCGGTGAGTCTTCTGCCGTCCCTTACAGCGGTTGGGTCCTGGTTGCGGTGGCAGTTTTGATCCCGGTCCCGCTCTTGTTTGGCACTTACGAGATGAAGATGGGACGCAAGTTCAACTCTCCAAGCATCGCCGCTGATGGGAACCAGTTTCGAGCAGACGTCCTCACCGAGTCGGTGGTCTTCTTTGCTGTGGCAGGCCAGCACTTTGGCTTTCCGCTTGATAGAATCGCTGCAGGGATCATCGCCCTTTTCATAATCAAAGCTGGATGGGAGATACTGTTGAGTGGTATGAGAGTTCTTTTGGATGCGTCTATCGACCCTTTGACATTAGACGAGATTCGAAAAGTCATACTGGCAGAACCTGCCGTATCTTCGTTGGAAGAAGTAACCGGTCGAAATTCGGGCAGATACCTATTCGTCGAGGCGAAAGTGAACTTCCGAGTTTTGGATCTGGAACGAGCATCTCTTGCCAGCCAGAGAATCGAGTCAAAAATAAGAGATGCGGTGCCCAACGTAGACCGGGTCTTGATCCACTACGAACCCAGGTCCAAGACCCATCTTCGATACGCAGTCGCTCTTGCTGATCACGCCGGAAAGATTAGCAGTCACTTTGGCGAGTCACCGTACTTTGCCTTCGTCGATCTGAGCCTTCTGAAAAGAGACGTCCAAAGGCAGGAGATTCTTTCAAACCCCTACAAAGACATGGAGAAGGGAAAAGGGTTGAAGGTGGCAAGGTTCCTCCTCGCTCGCAAATCAGATATTGTGGTGGCAAAGGAGAGCCTTGAAAAAAAGGGGCCAGGATATGCACTTGCTGAAGCTGGCGTCGAGACAATCCAAACAGAGGCAGAAACGCTCCAAGATCTGATCGAAAAAGTGGTGACAGATCTGAAGGATTAATCATCCGATCACCACCCTTGAGTGGGCCGCCCCCCCCTCCGGAATAATCCATCCCTTATCGTGATCTAACCTATTCGATCCCCTCAAAGCATTCTTCCACATGTTTTGGGCTTGGAGGCTTCGTTGCCAGACTCACCCCAACAGTCACGATGAAGGCGAGCGGAAGCCCTATCACGATCGGATCTACCACGGGCCAAGGCATCGATGTGATGAGAACATCTCTTCCAAGGATCATCTTAGCAATTCCCAGAGCTTCGGCCTCCTTTTGATGTACGAAGACCAGCCAAAAGAGGCTGGTGAAGGTTCCGACCACGAGTCCTGCGATTGCGCCTGCCCTCGTTGCCCTTTTCCAAAAAAGGGCGCAACTGTACATGGGAAGGAAAGCGGCAGCGCAAAGACCAAAGAATATGGCAGTCCCTCTTGCGATGATGCTTCCTGGAAGGATATATCCCAAAACGACGGCCACAATCACCGCGATGATGATCCCGATCCGAGCGATCAGGATCGATCTTTCGCCTCGTTTCTTGCACAGGGTCTCGTAAACGTCCCTGCCTATCGCAGTTCCTTGGGCGTGGAACTGAGAGCTGAGGGTGGACATGCCCGCAGCCAATAGCGAAAGCATGAAGACGTAGACAAACCATTCAGGCATCGCCGAGTTGATGAAGACAGGTATTATGCTGTCTGCGTTTCCTCCTGCTGCAGCTATCGAGATAACACCATCTTTTTGGGCGAAGTAGACGTTGGAAAGTGCACCGACGACGAAGGCAACTCCGGTCATCATCAGTATAAATATGCCACCGATGAAAACCGCCCTGTTCAGCTCGCGACTTGACTTGACAGTCATGAACCTGACAGTAAGCTGAGGCATTGCCAATACCCCTATTCCAACGCCCAAGACGAGGGTTGAAACTAAAGTCCACCACCAGGCGCTTCCGAAGGAGGGCATTGCGGTCCATCCCGTGTGGCCCATGGCAGCGAGGCTTTCTGGCACTTGATTTGCCATTTCTGTGAGGGCCAAGTGAGCGGGGGCAATTCCGCCAAGAAGGCTGTAGGTCATCACCATGAGGAAGGCCATTCCAAAAAACATTATGGTGGCCTGCATCGCATCGGTGTACATGACGCCCTTGAGGCCACCAAGAACGACGTAGGCGGCTATTATGACGGAAAATAGCAACAGGGCGATGTCAAAGTCAATTTGTAATGTCGTCTCGATGAACCGGGCAGCTCCGATCAAAACGACGGAGGCGTACATCGGCATTCCCAGGAATATCACAAGGCCACTGAAGTACTGGACGAACTTGCTGTCAAATCTCCGGCCGAGAAGTTCTGGAAATGTCATCGCACCCAGGTTGTGGCCCATCTTTCGGGTCCGTTTTCCAAAAACCACGAAAGCAATGAATATTCCGACGAATATGTTGAGGAAGGTTAGCCAGAGAAGTCCCATCCCAAAGAGCCCTGCAACACCACCAAAACCGACGATGGCAGAAGTGCTTATGAAAGTCGCGCCATAGCTCATGGCCATGACGTAGGGGTGGATCTTTCTTCCCGCAACCATGTAGTCTTCAGAGTCTTTCGTATCCCTCCAGCCTCTGTATCCCAGGTACCCTATCACCAAGATGTAGACGAGAACGATGATGTTCAGCATTAATATATTCATGGATCACAGCCCCAGTTCGCCCTCTTCCATCTCTTGTTCTTCGTCTTCCCATCGGATCTCTTCTTGAATCTCTTCGGGCTCTTTTTCGCTGCCTTTGTTCCAGTTAATCGCGCCGTAACTTACGCACAACAACGCGCTCAAAAGAGATAGGACGTAGACGCCCCAGATCCACGGATCACTTATGCCCAACAAGTAGTCACCCCTCCGCCGAAACCGCCGGCTCAAGATCGATCGACCGGACGTGTTTTGTG
>CAZXBV010000210.1:0-3048 GCA_964639155.1 uncultured Methanotrichaceae archaeon | reverse complement strand
GCTTTAGCTAGATCTCAATGAGTTCATAGCGCGAGTCACCAAGGCCGATCTTTTCGCTGTAACGTATCTGGCAAGTTTCATCGACCCGTTCCCAGACCCCCTTTGAACTTATCCTCGCCCTGTTCAAAATGGCTCTTGAGTGCAGACTCTTTGAAGCCTTGAGCCTCTTTGACGAGATCGTAGGAGGCTGCGTCCAAGGCCACAGGATCTGTTGAGGCCAAGATACCGATGTCTGGCACGATTGATGAATCGCTCCATGGGAGACCGTCGCAGTCTGGAGTTATATTTATTACTTCGGGAACGCGGAGGGTCACGAATACCCCGTCCTTTAGGGCGGGGTGGGCCGCATGCAATTTGATTGCTGTGAGGTCGCTTTCTTTTATGAGATCTTCGAACCCTGCCGCCTCAGAGAGCCTTTGGACTTTGTTCGCCTTGTTTTCCCTGGGATTTCTCGCTCTCAGATTTGCGAAATATACCTTGCTAGCCATCTGGTTACACCTCTTGGAAAATGGATCATTATTTGCCCATCCAGTTGTTTTTCTATCTGGCAAAAGTTGTTAGTTGGCGTGCTACCTATCATTGGCCAAAAAGAACATCAAGCGAGCGATTTTAGGGGCGCTAAACACATACGTTCACGTTTGTTCTTCGTTCAGATGTGGAATCGACCAATAACAGGGCCAAAAGAGCACACTTCGTGAGCGTGTCGTTTTGCGGAAGATCGTAGGGGATTTCTGCGTAGCGAGAAGGGGACATATATCCACGAGAGGATTATGGCAGTGCTCGCGACATATCCTCCGCGGAGGCTCAAAATAGACGTAGTTTGCCCTTGAGGGATACAGCGGAGAAGGCATTGATCGCGCCTTCTCCCCGGTTTTTTGTTTCAGTTAGCTTTGATCCAGCCACGAAGCTTCATCGCATCGACAACGCGCTGGACTGCCACTGCATAAGCGGCCTGACGCATGTTTACGTCGTAGACTTTGGATGCGTCCAGAACGGAGTGGTAAGCGTCGGTCATCCTCCGGTCGAGACGGCTGTAGACTTCTTCTGTGTCCCAGGCGTACCTGTAATAGTTCTGGACCATCTCAAAGTAGGAGACTGTCACGCCACCTGCATTGCACAGGAAGTCGGGTATCACGTGGACGCCGTTCTTGTACAATATGTCATCTGCCTCTGGTGTCGTGGGCCCGTTTGCAAGTTCTGCCACTATCTTGGCCTTGACGTTGGGCGCGTTCTCTTCGACTATGACGTTCTCAAGAGCTGCGGTGATGAGCACATCTACATCCAGTTCGATGACTTCTTTGTTGGTGATGTTTTGTGTTTCCTCCCTTGGAGAGTCGACAACTGACGTAGTTTGGGCCTTATGACTGCAAGCAAGGTCTAGGTCGAGCCCTTCTTTGTTGTATATGCCGCCCTTAGAGTCGCTGATCGCAACTACTTTGGAGCCAAAGAGGTTTCTGCAGAGGAATGCGGCATGACAGCCAGCGTTTCCATAGCCTTGGATGGCTACAGTGGCCTTGGAAAGATCCAAATTGATCTCTTTTGCTGCCTCGCGGATTGTGTACATGCCGCCTCTGGCAGTAGCATCGTCGCGTCCACAAGAGCCGCCTATGTTGACAGGTTTTCCCGTAATGCAACCAAATTCGTTCTTCCCGTTCAGCTTTGAGAACTCGTCCATCATCCAGGCCATAATCTGGGGTGTGGTGTAAACGTCAGGGGCGGGCACGTCTTTTTCGGGACCTATGAACTGCCAAACCTGATCGATGTAGCCACGGCTCAGGCGTTCCAGCTCGTTTTCTGATAGCTCTTTAGGGTTGCAGATGACGCCGCCCTTTGCTCCTCCAAGGGGTAGGTCGAGAAGGGCGCATTTCCAGGTCATCCAGGCTGCCAGAGCCCTTACGGTGTCAATGGTCTCGTCGGGATGGAATCGGATTCCGCCTTTGGTTGGGCCCTTGGCATCGTTGTATTGGACCCTGAAACCCTTGAAAACTTTGGTGGTGCCGTCGTCCATCCTGACTGGAATTGAAACGTGAAGTTCTCTCATAGGGTTCTTGAGAACCTCTCGTACATCGTCATTCAGCTTGAGAATAACCGCGCAATTGTCTAATTGTCGTTGTGCAATCTCGAAGGGGTTAAGTTCAGCCATTTTTATCACCCTTTATAAATATATGTTCTCCAATCATCTCATTCATGACTTGGGGGAAAGACGGTTCCAAGTGCAAGTATTTAAATCTTCTTGGTTATATTTATTAATGTCGAAATAGGGCATATAAGCCGCGTTTCGATATTTAAAGCTTTTGATACCGCAATCAATCGTAATTTTCAGGATGACAGAGCTACTTTTTAGATACACTTTTGGATGTAATATAAAATTTAAAAATAAATATGACACTTATTTATAGAAATTACTTTGTTCAAAATCGTTTTTAATAGGTCATATAAAGTACTAATTTTTAATAAAATCTGTATTTCCATTAGGCTGTAATACGTGGCTATAAATCGAAATCACTCTCTTATAGAAGCGTAATGAAAAAAATGGATGTGGAAGATATATAAAGAGATCCGTGATATGGTTGACACTTTGTCATAGTTGATTAACCCCTTAAACGAGAGATATTTTCGCCGAAGTCCTGGCGCCTTCAGAATGAAATATCAGAGTATATGCGATACAATCGCATATACTTTCGAATCATGTCATCTGGCGTTCTAGAGTGCTAGAATGAATGATCTTTTGGCCCTATTCGTCTAGGATTGCATCTGCCACATCTCTGTAAGCGTCCATGACGTAGGGAATTCCTGAGACTCTGGCTGCCTCTTCTGTCAAGGCCATCAGATCGTTTTGAGAGACAGAAGTGAGGCCAAAGTTCCTGCTTCCAGCCATGATCTGCTGAAGTCCGGTCTTGAACCTCTGACAGTACGTGTAGATTCCCACGGCACCGAGCGGGATATTTTCAACATCCTTTCCGTAAGTTTCTGCCAGCTCCTCGTAAGCGACGAATATCTCTTTCACATCGGTTCCGTACTTTGATACTGACTTTGGAAGCTCGCCTT
>CAZXBV010000209.1:0-3099 GCA_964639155.1 uncultured Methanotrichaceae archaeon | reverse complement strand
TTGGATCTATGATATGGAACGTCATGATATTTTGGAGAAGATACCAAGGACGTTCACGGTCTGTTGTAAAGACGGAAGAAATATCATAGCTTGTTTCATAACTGTAAAATTACCGAACGGGAAGTATCTGATGTCCTGTGAGGACGTTACTGGGCGCAAACAGGCTGAGGACAAATTGCGTCATGCACATCAACAACTTATGGATATAATAGACTTCCTTCCAGATCCAACCTTCGTCGTAGACCAAAACCAAGAAGTGATTGCGTGGAATCGAGCAATTGAGAAGATGACTGGCGTTCCCAAAGAGGAAATTATCGGAAAAGGTGATCTCGCTTATGCATTGCCATTCTATGAGTGCAAGAGACCTATGTTAGTAGATCTGATAATATCTAATGATATGAATTCAGGCCAATATTATGATGATGACATTAAGTCATTGAATGGGTATTTTCTGATCGAGTCCACTATGACCGCCTTGCGCGAGGGAAAAGGTGCTCACGTCTGGGCGGTAGCATCTTTGCTCCTGGATGTTGATGGGAATGTGAGTGGCGCGATTGAATCGATCCGAGATGTCACCGAGTGGAGACTGGCAGAAGAAGCGCTCAAAGAGAGCGAGGCTCGGTACAGAGCCGTGGTGGATTCTCAGGTCGATGCCATCTGTCGTTGGCTTCCAGATACGACGCTCACATTCGTGAACGCCGGATATTGTTTTCTCGTGGGCAAAACGAAAGAAGAGCTTCTGGGCCAGAAATGGGCGATATTCGTACCCAAAGAAGTCCGGAATGAAATTGTAGAAAATTACGTCTTACTATCTAAAGCCCCCAAGATCAAAGTCTATGAGCACGAGGTCATGGGGATAGATGGCCAGATTCATTACGTTGAATGGATCGACTGCCCCATATTGGATTCACAAGGAAAGGTGACTGAGTTTCAGTCGGTCGGAAGAGATTTGACGGCCCGAAGACGAGCTGAAGAAGCGCTCAAAGAGAGCGAAGAAAGGCTGGAGCTAGCTGTTGAAGCTGCAAATTTTGGGATCTGGGACTGGAACCTCCGCACAAATAACGTGATACGAAACGATCGATATGTAGAGATACTAGGATTTTCGGCTGAAGAATTAGAAGAGAATTTCGAAAATTGGATGGATCGTCTCCATCCTGAAGATCGCCCCTTTGTTTTGAAGGCGCTCCAGGATCATATCGAAGAAAAAAGCCCCTACTACGAGCAGGTTTATCGAATCAGGCGCGAGGACGGAAGATGGATATGGATGCGTGGGCGGGGCAAGCTGGTTGCCTGGGATGAAAAGGGTCGCCCCTTGAGGATGGCAGGGGTTGCTTTGGACATCACCGAAAGAAAGCAGTCCGAAGAAGAACTGAGAAAATCAAAAGAGATTCTAGACAAGACCTTTTCGAGCTTGGATACTGCACTTTTCATCTTGGATTTCAGCACACCCCCCAGAATATTGAACGCAAATCCTGAAGCTGTTAGGATGTTTGGCTACGAGAAGGAGGAGATGATCGGCCAAGAGATAGTCCTGTTGCACGTGAACAGGGATACCGACCTTGAATTCAAAGAGGCGTTGTATTCAAAAGTAGAGGATACAGGTTATCTTTCCTTCTTCGAATTCGAAATGAAGAGAAAAAACGGCGAGGTCTTTCCAACGGAAAATTCCGTCTTTCCGTTAGAGGATGAGATTGGCAATCGGATCGGATGGATTAGCGTCATGAGAGATATCACCAGACGCAAGGAGGCTGAAGAAGCTCTACGTCGATCTCGCAACGATCTCGAGATGCGGGTCCAGGAGCGAACTTCTGAGCTTGAGTCGAAGAACGCCGAGATGGAACGGTTCGTTTACACCGTATCTCACGACCTTCGGTCGCCTCTTTTCACCATACAGGGCTTCGTTGGCTTTCTCAAAGAAGACATGGCGCGAGAAGATCAAGATAACGTCGAGACCGACCTTCGAATGATAGGGGATGGGATCTCCAAGATGGACCACCTATTGAAAGATACCCTTGAGCTATCGCGCATCGGTCGGATCGCAAATCCTCCTGAAGAAGTCTACTTTGGTGAAATTGTCCAGGAAACTTTGGACCAAATATCAGAGACGATAAGACAGAATCGGGTCGAGATCGTCGTGAAAGACAACTGGCCTTCCATTTATGTGGACCGTCTCAGGATCGGAGAAGTGCTCACCAACCTGGTCGAAAATAGCATTAAGTACATGGGCAACCAGCAAAATCCTAGGATAGAGATCGGATGGCGAAACGATGATGGAGATGCCGTATTCTTCGTCAAAGATAACGGAATCGGTATCGATCCCACTCAGCAGGATAAGGTATTCGATCTTTTCTATAAGGTGGACGGGGGATCAGAAGGTACAGGCGCAGGGCTTGCCATAGTAAAACGAATAATAGAAGTTCACGGTGGGATTATATGGATAGAGTCTGAACTCGGTGGGGGATGTGCCGTTTGTTTCACGCTGGGTGACATGAGATAAAGTATAAATATAATCCTAGATTCTCTCAGTTGATGGCAGGGAACGAGAGTTTCAAGGATCTGGCTAAATACGCCAAGCCAGTCATCCTTCTCGTAGAAGATGACCCCGCTCATGCGACGTTGATAAAGCGGACGTTTGAACGTGTTGGGATCACAGGAAATATCGATTGGGTCAAAGACGGCGAAGCAGCTATCGAGTATCTTCATCACCGTCAGGATTCAGAGACTGATATGTTTCCAAAACTGATAATACTCGACCTGCGGCTTCCCAAGCTAGACGGACATGAAGTTCTCCAGAAAATAAAAGGATCTGATCTGCTAAAGGCGATACCCGTCGTCATCCTCACAACTTCTACCAACAAGGAAGATATATTGAAAGCGTACGATAACTATGCCAACAGCTATCTGGTAAAGCCGGTAGATTTTGGCAAACTTCAAGATACAATAGAGGAGATAAGCACTTACTGGCTCGGATGTAACAGATCTCCTCAAAGTCCAAAATTATTTAAGAATGTGCCTGTCTCGCCTTAATCGCTTTATTGTAGAGCTTGTTCCAGTGGAAATGAGGGGGTTTTTATATCTGACATTACTCTCTCGATTTTC
>CAZXBV010000208.1:0-3104 GCA_964639155.1 uncultured Methanotrichaceae archaeon | reverse complement strand
AAATGCATGAGCTTGTTCCCATGTCCACGGTTGCTCAGAATAAAATAAATATTTTGTATGTATTTAGGCACTCAACCGTGCCTTCAGCATTTGTAGACTATTGAGTCCCTGCTGAGACCATGTCGCCAACACCGTCATGATCCTCTCGTGAATATACGTCCCCTTTTTGTTACGCAGAGTTCCTATGATCTTCCGGATAACGACATGCTCACGAAGTGCCCTTTCAGCTCTGTTATTGGTTGGCTCCACACCAGGACGAAGAACAAACGTGAACCAGTACTCAAATCCGTTCTTAATCTTGCCGATGAGTCCTATCACTTTCTCATCAGCGTATGTTCTCCTGACCAACTGCCTGAGTGTTGTTCGGGCCATGTACCATAGCTTCTTTCGAACTTCAGGAGGTGGATCGCCTTCTAGCAAGTTGTTCAATTCGTTATAAAGTCTCTTGAGGCCTTTATGCAATGGGACTGCCTCATCAATTTTCTCAGCTAGCTCTTTCGATTCTCGAAGTAGATGTGCCCAGCATCGCTGTATGCATTTTGTGAAGCTGGGATACGATTTCCAGCCGTCACACACGATCAGCCCCTTGAATCTTCTAGTCAGAATCTCTTTGAGAACTTTCGCACCCCGACTATTCCGAATCGCGATAAAAGTCTCAGTTGGTGTGGTGAATGCCCAGATCCAGTACTTCTTTCCCTGCACTTCGATCGACGTTTCGTCCACATACAGAATCGAAGCATTGCGTATTCGGTCCAAAATCGCTTCGTATTCCGATTGAACCGAATCGGCGGCACGGCGAGTGAGATCAAGTATCGTGGCAGGACAGATCACTAATCCATACTGTCGCTTTAGTGCGTTCTGGATTTTCCTGTGGGGCAGTCGATCTTCATATTTCAGTAGTGCTGTTTGGGCAATCGTGTTGTTACCGAATATGCCTTCTTTTGGACAACCTGAATTGGTTGCAACGACTTCTTTCTGGCAGCATGGACATGTGTAATGTGCAATTTTGTATTCGGTCACGATAACGGGTTGTGGATCTGGGACCTCTTCAATAATTTTTGACTCGATTCTAAAAGGATCACCAAGCTCAGATCCACAATCAGGACATCGATCTGTCGTGACGTCTACTTGTTTATCTGGTTTTGCGGGAGGTCTCGTAACACCCTTATGCCCTTTCTTCTGACCGGGTTTTCCTTTGACTCCATCCCTATTCTGGCTCTTTTTGCGATTGCCACCACGTTTTAGACTCGGTGGCGTGTGCGCATTCTCATATTTAGCCAGCCGGGCTTCGAGTTCCTTTACGAGTCCTTTAAGCAATTCATTTTCACGCTTGGCCTGGTCAAGTGAAGCTTGAAGTTGCTTGATGATTTCGTCTTTGTCCATCTGCCTCTTAGTAGAATAGTATTGTTTAGTATAAAATTTTTGTGGTTCAAATGTGTTTTAGGTCAATCTGGCCGAACTGTAATGGGGAGCTAAACACGTACGTCTAATCTAATTGGTTCTCGACTATATTCCCGCGTAAGATGACGATTTTATTGCCTGACTGTATGGAACGCTATCTTTATATATAGTAAAGTTAATATAACATTAGGTAATTATAGAGATGATATGAGGGCGTTTGGGCCATGTATTCTCAGACTCTGATATGTGAAGCTGAAGCAAAAGCATCCTATTCCGAGGCCGAAAGTTGGAGTCGGCCCACGCGACTCAGCTCGAATTTTATGGCCGTATTCAGATGATAAAGTGGGAGTGTGAGGTAGAAAAATGTACGAAAAAGTCGAATCGTTTGTGGCCGGTTGCAGACCACCTAGATTGATAGCAGTATCTAAGTCCGCCATCGTCCTGGTGGCGTTGGCTGCGCTCTGCGTTTGTGCCGCTGCCCAGGAAGATACGGCAGATCACTGGTACACGAAGAGTGGGGAGCTTTTCGTTAACGGCTCTTTAGAAGAATCTGTCCCGGCCATAGATAAGGCCCTGCAAATAGAGCCTGAGAATGCCACCATTTGGCAGACCAAAGGCTCATTATTGGCGTTCATTGGCAAGGAGGATGAGGCCCTTGTAGCTCATCAGAAGGCCCTGGAGCTCTTCAACCAGAGCATCGAGAAGAAACCTGAAGATGCCGAAGCTTGGTTGCTCAAAGCCGAGACCCTCAGATCGATGAAACGGCTAGAAGAGGCCGTCATTGCTTACGATAAGGCCATCGAGCTATATCCTCAGGAAAATGCGGCCTCCTATATCGCCTGGGCGGCCTGGGAGAATAAGGCCGAGGTTTTGATGCAACTTGGAAGATACAACGAATCCATTGAAGCCTATGACAGGGCCATCATGCAAATACCTGCCAACAACACCAAAACGCAGGCCTTTGTCTACGGCACTATGGGTATGGCTCTTCACAATGTCGGCAGGTACGAAGAGGCCGTCGAAGCCTACGATAAAGCTCTAGAGATCTCCAACGAGCAATCCCACGCCTACCTGCCCGCCCTGCAAAACAAAGGAATGGTCCTCTTGGACATGGGCAGTTACGAAGAGGCAATCAAGACCTTCGATAGAGTCATCGAGATCGATTCGGGCTTCGGGGGTTGGTACGGCAAGGGCCAGGCACTGAAGGCTCTGAGCAGATACAACGAGTCGATCGCAGCCTTCGATAAATCCCTTGAGCAGTTTCCTGCAAATCCTCGGGTCTGGGTGGATAAAGGCGGAGTTTTGCAGACTTTGGGCAGGCACGAAGACGCCATAAAAGCTTATGACGAAGCCATCGAAACCGCAGGATCTTCGCCATATTTCATAGATGAGGGAACATCGGCCGAAGCCTGGTACAACAAAGGCCTTTCTCTGAAGGCGCTGGGTCGCGATTCCGAGGCAGATGCAGCCTTTGCCAAAGCCGAAGAGCTGGAATATGAGGCGTGAATCCTGTCCAAATTTTTTGCAGTCATTTTCAGATGATAAAGTGAGAGTGTGAGGTAGAAAAATGTACGAAAAAATCGAATCGTTTGTGGCCGGTTGCAGGCCGCCAAGATTGGTAGCAATATCTAAGTCCGCCATCGTCCTGGTGGCGTTGGCTGCGCTCTGCTCATGTGCTGTGGCAGAGGAAGATATTGCAGACT
>CAZXBV010000207.1:0-3133 GCA_964639155.1 uncultured Methanotrichaceae archaeon | reverse complement strand
GGTTGTGACGCAATCAAGTGGGCATGATTAACATTATCCCCGGCTTTGCATCATTCAGACAACCTCAGCATCATTCCAGTCGTCCTGGCCCTCCGGATAGCGAGGTTCAGGATCAATAAGCCTGAGACAAAGTAAAATGCCGCAAGCCCCATCCCTGTGAGAACTTCATGAGACCCATATCCAAAGGCAGATCTGTAGTACTCTAGAAAGTAAGTAAGTGGCATAGACTTCGCCAGAATCTGAAGCGGCCACGGAAGTATCTCGACAGGGTAGTATATTCCGCTGACCAGCATCATGATCCCGCTCAAGGTCCAGGCCGCAACGTCTGCCCTCTGTCCAAACAAGAGGATCGATATGCAAACCACCATCCCTATGGAAGCTGCGGTCATGAAGATCCCGACCAGAAATATCACGACTGTAACTGGGCCTCCCGCCAGAAAATCGAACCCGAATATGTGTGCGCTCGGTATGACCAATATGAAGAAGACCGCAGTCCCTCTGACCATTCCAAAGAGCAGTGAGCCTACGACCAAGTGATAGCTTCGAATCGGTGCCACGAAAGTGTGCTTTATGCTCTTGCTCCAGAGGTCGAATAGGAGGATGTAAGCTACATCTATCTGGCTTATCTGAAGGATGCTAAGAGCGATTGCACCCACCAGAACGAAGGCGACCATGTCTTCTTCGACCTCCAAGAAACGAGTCAAAAGCCCTATCGAAAGAAGGCCGATGAAAGGCCAAAAGACCAGCTCGAAGATGGTGAAGACGTTCCGCTTGGATATTATCCAGTTCTTGTAAGTTGCTGAGAGAAACTTGTTGGCTTCACCTCTCCAGTTCAAAGATCACACCTTCCTGGATCTTAGATTTCTGTTGATGTAGCTTCTTGTCATTGTAGATTCTTGGTGGCTCATTTTATCTCATCGAACAAGCTTGAGGAACACATCTTCCAGGTCTGGCTGATCGATACTTATGTCCACGATCTCTGCCTTCTCGAAGGCCTTGATGATCTTGCTCACGACATTGCCAGAATTGTCGAAGACCACTTCCAACGTTCCCGGAGAAATCGTTACTTCCATCACGCCTGGTATCCTTCGCAACCGTTCCGCTTCGACCTCACCACTGTAATCAATCCTCATCTTCTCGCCAAGCTTAAGCTGTCTCTTCAACTCACTAGGAGTGCCAAGAGCAACCATCCTTCCCTCTCGAAGAAAAGCGATCCGATCGCATAGCTCCTCTGCTTCGGGCATGTAATGAGTCGTCAAGACCACGGTAATATCCTGCTCCTCGTAGATCCTCTTTACCAAGGATCTGGTCTTCATGGCCATTTCCGGATCGAGACCGGAAGTGGGCTCATCCAAGAAGAGAATTTGTGGCCGGTTCAGGATCGATTTGGCCAGGGAGACCCTCTGTTTGAGCCCCGTGGAAAGCGTCTCGAACCTGGAATCTCTGTGAAGTTCAAGCTCGAAAGCCTCGATGGCCCCTTCCACTGATCTTTTCAAGTTCTCGCCGTACAGACCATAAAGCATGGCGGAATGTTTCAAGTTCTCCCGGACGGTCAAGCTCCAGGGAAAGTTGGGGTTTCCGCTGCTTATGTTAATCAGTTCCCTGATGGCATGTGTCTCCTTCATGGCATCTCGGCCCAGTATCTCCAAAGTTCCGCAATCGGGACGGATCAAGGTGGAGAATATCGACATAATTGTCGTTTTTCCAGCGCCGTTAGGTCCTAAAATGCCAAAGACTTCACCTCTCTCGATCGATAGCGATACTTCATGAAGAACCTCCTTGCTTTTGAAACGTGTCCGAAAGCTCTTGCATACGTCCTTGGCAAATACCGCCGGCATGTTTCATCGAAACGAAGATATTAGACAAATTACTGGCGGTCAATCAACATCCGGATCGGTCCCATTGAAGATGACGCACTATTGAGGATCAAGTTCGTACAGCGGTCAATTTCGTACAGAGGTCAACCTCTTCTGAAGATTTGCTTGGCAATGTCAGAAACTCGCCTCTTTCGGAGCGACCCTGGGCGGCCGGTCCGATCTTTTCGGCCTTTTCGTATCAAGACGAGGCCGGATGTTGCGAGGGTTAAGGCCAAGAATGCAATCGAAAGATGTGCTTTTGACCCGCCCACCTCAGCCGGAAGGGATTGAGTCACAACACCTCCGTCGTATGTGATCTCAAAGGTCAATTGGTGCTCTTGGGCTTTAGCATCTCGATCCACATCGAGTTTGAAAACCGCCACATCCACCTCGCCAGGACCAAGGTCACCCAGAAAGGCTCGCTCCTTTTCGAGCCGGAAAGGTTGCTTTGCAATCAACCTAGCCGAACAGTTCTTCGCCGCGGTTTGGCCTTCATTCTTCACCATCAATATGAAAGTTCCTTCCTTCCCAGGAAAAAGGTCAGATCCAGTTCTTTCAATCTTGAGCGCAGCTCTATTTCCCACCACTTCAACTTCTACGTACAGCGTCTCTTCAATGGGAACGTACAGCGGCGAGACTTGATCTTCAGTCACGCTTACGTCTATCTGGCGTTCGTACTCCAGGTTCAAAGGTAGGCTGTAAGTCCCGCTGGCACCTCCCTTCGCGAATACCTGAAATTCGAGGAGTTTTGTCTTCCCGGCCTCCAAAATATCGATCTGTATAGGCCCTGAAATTACTTCCAGGGGTCCAGCGGATTGAAGCGTCACTTCTAGGTTAATGGCGTTTGCACAGGCAAACTCAGCTATCATCTCACATGAGGCCTCAGCTTCGAACCCTTTAGAACCACCTCTGGGAACTAGGCTTTCGACGCTGCCGCTGTTTGCGAGGATCAACTTGAGTGTGGCGTTTTCTCCAGGAACGACGACCGGGTTGACGACTACAGCCTTTATCTCGGGCTCGCCCTGAACCTTGTAATGGTCACCGGCAAAGTAGACTTCACCCAAGGCCAATGTTCCTGTGATCATCGAGATCGCTACAAAGAGGGAGACGATACGACCAAGCTGCACTGTGTCCATGTAATTCCCCTTTAATTCCATGTTTAGGTATAAGTTTGTTGCACAAGTTTTCCAGATCCTGGTCGACGACGAGATGCAATCTTGGTCAATTTGGTGAACGCCTTTTCAATCTGGGCAGACTTATCTGTCCTGAGTTTGCCT
>CAZXBV010000206.1:0-3140 GCA_964639155.1 uncultured Methanotrichaceae archaeon | reverse complement strand
CATAAGCCTGCCAGAGCCTTGAGGGCGTAAGATGCAGAGGCGGCCTTTCTATCGCTTCGGCAAGTTCCTTGATCTGCCTGAGGGTGAAGTGTCGCATCCCATAAGGCTTGCTGTAGAAGATCGAAAGCGCCGTGATCTCGTCCTTGTTATCCTCGATGAACTGCTGGAAACTCCCGACCACTGACCTGGCCCGCTCCTCGGCCTGCTCTTGTGCCAGTTCCTGAGCGTTTGCGTCGAATCCTGCGGAGAGGACCTCGTCGATGTTCGCCTCGTCGATTATCTGCTCGTGCCGGGTCTTGATCTCGATTATCGTCTTTCTGAGCTTCGGGCTGTCGAAGGGAGCAGAGGCCCTCTCGACCAGCTGCACTCTTGCCTCCTCGACCTGATCCGGGGTCGGGTTCTCGGTCCCGAAGATCTGTTCTGCCTCTGCCTCTTGGGCGTCGGGATCGACGGCGTCAAGAAGCTGGTTTGCGATCTCTTTTGGGCTGGCGCCATCTGAGGCTTCTTCGAACTTGGCCCGGTCCTGCTCGTCCATCTTCTGGCCAAGCCGAGCGAGCCTTCCCGCAAGAGTCGTTAAGGTGTCCTCGTCCCTGATCCCACAAACCACGTTATCGAGAAGCTTTTCCAAGGAGACGCCCTTCTTGCGTTCGAGCGTCCCTCGTTCGCCCTTCTCGCTTTCACAGACCCCAACAGCGTCCACGATCACGAAATGGGTCTTGTACTTCTCGCCCGGTGTGACCGCCTCAAGCTCGGTCGAAGTTATGGTCCTGGTGCCTCGACCTTTCATCTGCTCGAAATATCCTCTGGACTTTACATCTCTCATGAAGAGCAGGCACTCCAAAGGCTTAACGTCCGTACCCGTGGAGATCATGTCCACGGTAACTGCTATTCTCGGATAATACTTGTTCCGGAAGGCCGAGATCAAGTCCTCGGGTTTCGCGCCGGTGGTCCTGTAGGTGATCTTTTTGCAAAAATCGTTCCCTTCCCCAAACTCTTCCCGCACGATGTTCACGATGTCTTCGGCGTGAGAGTCACTTTTTGCAAAGATCAGGGTCTTTGGAACCTCGCTCCTGCCCGGGAATATCTCGGTGGAAAGCTTATCCCGAAACGTCCTGATCACAGTCCTTATCTGGTCTGGCGCCACCACGGTGCGATCCAGCTTTTTGCCGTCGTACTCGAAATCCTCGTCGATCTCTTCCCAACGCTTCTTTCTGGTGAGCCGGTCCCTCTTTCCCACGTAATGGCCAGCCTCGACTTTGCCGCCTTCTTCCGTTATCCGGGTTTTGATCCTGTAGACCTCGTATCCCACGTTGACACCGTCAACTACCGCCCTCTCGTGATCGTACTCCGAGACCAGGTTCGTGTTGAAAAACCCCAGGGTCTGTTTGGAAGGCGTCGCGGTCATCCCAATGACGTAGGCGTCGAAGTACTCCAAGACCTGTCTCCACAGGTTGTAGATCGATCTGTGACACTCGTCTACGACTATGAAATCGAAGTATTCTATCGGGATTTTGGGGTTATAGGCGACCTCGACGGGCCGTTTTGGCATTGGTGGCACATCGAAGCACGAGCCCTCTTCGAGTTCCAAATCGAACTCAGCCTCACCTTGAAGCATAGAATAGAGCCGCTGGATGGTGGTGATGCACACTTTCGAGACGGGATCCAAGGTGTTAGATAGAAGGTGCTGGACGTTGTAGAGCTCTGTAAACTTCCTGCCGTCGTCCGGGGTCACGTAAGACTGAAACTCTTCGAAGGCCTGTTTTCCAAGAGTTCTTCTGTCCACCAAGAATAGGACCCTCTTTGCGCCTGCGAACTTGATCAGCCGATAGATGAAAGTCACAGCGGCGAAGGTTTTGCCGCTTCCTGTGGCCATCTGGATGAGAGCCCGGGGCCGATCTGCAGCAAACGACGTCTCCAAGCCCTCGATCGCTTCGCATTGGCAGTCTCTCAAGGTGCCAATCGCGAGTGGCGGCATGTCTTTTAGCCTCGCCCTGAGGGTATCTGGCTGGGTGAACCACCCGGCTAACGTCTCGGGCCGGTGGAAGGAGAAGACGCTCCGAGATCGAGGGCGAGGATCTCGCATGTCCCGAAAATAGGTCTCAGCCCCGTTGCTCTCGTAGGCGAAGGGTGCATCTTTTCCCCCACCTTTGAGGAGCGTGGCTGGTATTCCATCAATGTACTTTTGGCTCTGTTCTGAGACGCCAATTAGGCTATGATCTTCGGGTTTCGCCTCGATTACACCCACCACGGCCCTGTCAACAAAAAGGAGATAATCGGCGCGTCCACCACCCTCCAAAGAGAATTCGCGGCGGGCAATGCCTCTTGAAACTCGTGGGTCAAAGTCCTCTTTGTCCTGAACAGCCCAACCCGATGCGTCCAGGAATTCGTCGATCTGTTGTCTCGCCTTCTCTTCTGGATTCCCACCTGCATACACCAAAGCCGTTTCGATCACCCTCGTTCAAAGTCTGGAAAGAGGATGATAACTTCTCATATATGCTGATTGTTGGTGCAAACTATATTTTAGGCCCGTTATTACCAATTGTTCGCTCGTTTCGCCCTTTCTTGCCGTCCAAAGCCAAACATGCCGCGTATTGAAGTTCCCAAAGAATTGTCCGTGCAGCTTCTAAACAGAGTGTTGTTGAACAATTCTACCTCGTCTGAATTTAATGTATGGGAAGAAGTTTGTCAAGAGTGAAGGTGTATATAAAGTCAAAACATTCGGGACTATACAAAAAATCCAAGGCACCCACAAGTTAAATATCAACATTCCTGGATGAATTCACAGGTGATTGTGATTGGGAATTATAGAAGACGCGAAGAATGGTAAGGTCACTCCCGAGATGGAAATCGTCGCCAAAGAAGAAGGCGTAACTCCCGATTTCATCCGGCGAGGCATCGTCAACGGCAAGATCGTAATCCCGCTCAGCCCTTATAGACAAGTCAAGTTCGCAGGCATCGGAAAAGGCCTTAAGACAAAGGTGAACGCAACCGTTGGGACCAGCAGCGACATCGTCGACGTGGAAATGGAGATTAGAAAAACCAAAGTTGCAGAAGAGGCAGGAGCCGACACCTTGATGGAACTATCCACCGGTGGCGACTTCTACGATATAAGAAAGAAGGTCATCGAGAACACGTCTCTT
>CAZXBV010000205.1:0-3162 GCA_964639155.1 uncultured Methanotrichaceae archaeon | reverse complement strand
GTCCATCTGCACGTATTCCCTGCCCTTTGAACAATACAGTATTTAAGGCTGAATGATCTTCCGTGATATAATGGCGGACCAGGTGTTAACAGTCCGATGCAAACTCAGTCCATCTGACATACAGGCAAAATCAATCGGAGACACTCTGATAGCTTTTGCTGACGCATGTACCTGGATCAATCAGAACGTCGATCCAAGAACTCAGAATCAAAAAGAAGCAATCAAGATCGGGGTAAAGATATGAAAGATGACACGAGTGATGAGGGTGGCGCAAAAGATGTATTCGACGCGATTCGAAAGAAGGTAGAGGCAGAGCCTTACGCCCGGATGTTAGGAATTGAATTGGTCGAGCTAGAACAAGGCCGTGCTGTCACGAAAATGAAGTTCTCAGAACGAATCGAGAACGTCTTTGGGATGGCGCATGGCGGCGCCATCTTTTCACTTATTGACGAGGCTTTTGGAGCTGCGGCGAATTCTTACGGAACCGTGGCACTCGCCTTGAACGTGAACGTAACCTACATCAAGTCGCCATCATCTGGTGACGTTCTCTATGCAGAAGCAGAAGAGGTCAGCCGGACCAACAGGATCTCTACTTGTCATATCTGCGTGAAGAATGGTGATGGGGATCTGATCGCTACCTCTCAGGCCATGGCCTACAGAAAGAGAGACATCCATCCCTTTCTCTGAACCCTAACACCGCATTATTTTTTATGTTTTGGCTTTTTGCATACGTAGTGCAAATTATAGTGCTTAACGATACCTTTCGGACAAATCTCAAACTCGTAAGAGTTTAGGATTTGTCCTATTCGTATCGTTAAGCACTAATCTTTCGAGAACCAATCTGTTTCATCTAATTGGTTTTCGACTATATTCGCATGCTACATATCATCAAAAACATAATATAAAGATTGGTGTGATCTGTTGGATATGGCGATTCAAAACTATTATATGTAATATTTTTAACGATAAATATCTCTCTATATCATGCTAATTGTATATAATTAAATCATCTCCAAATATAAATACCCATAAGACTTAAAACAGTCAAGGAGGGGATCTTACGCGCTACAACGTCAAGGATGAATTTCCAAACCTACCCGACAGTATATCGGGACTTGCAAGGCTTGCTTACAACCTGTGGTGGGGATGGCACCCTGAAGGAAGAGAAATCTTCGTGCTCCTGGACCGAAGAGCCTGGAACCTGAGCGACCAAAACCCCATAACGATGCTGCGAAACATCGATCCAAGAACGCTGGAGTTCGCATCCACCAATCCGCGCTTCTTGAGACATTACGACGCCATGATGGCAAGGCTAGATCGAGACCTCGATATTTCCAGCGGCTGGTTTTGCGCCACCGTTGCCAACCCAGAGGAGATGACCATCGCCTACTTCTCTGCTGAGTACGGCCTCCACAGTGCCCTTCCGGTTTATGCAGGTGGCCTCGGATTCCTGGCAGGAGACTTCCTGAAAGAGTGCAGCGATCTTGGCGTGCCAATTATCGGTGTAGGGTTCATGTATCCACAAGGGTACCTTCGCCAGAAGATCAGCCCCGACGGATGGCAATTGGGCGCATGCGAGATACTGAATAGGAATAACGCGCCCATTCGGAGGGTGAGAGATGACAATGGCGAGCCGATCCTTGTGGAAATTCCAGTCACCGATCCGCCCATTTACGTCGAAGTCTGGAAGGTAAATGTGGGACGTGCCGCACTTTATCTGATGGACACCGACGTCGAAATGAACGATTCAGAGAACCGGCGCATATCAGATCGTCTCTACACTGGCGACCTTGAAGGCCGTCTGAGACAAGAGATTGTTCTGGGTGTTGGGGGCACAATAGTTCTCGAAGCTTTAGGAATAAAGCCCAACGTGGTCCATCTAAACGAGGGCCATCCTGCCTTTGCGATACTCGAAAGGATTCGGCAGAAAGTGGCGGCTGGGATGAAT
Source organism: uncultured Methanotrichaceae archaeon (assembly GCA_964639155.1). Classification (GTDB taxonomy): domain Archaea; phylum Halobacteriota; class Methanosarcinia; order Methanotrichales; family Methanotrichaceae; genus CAYWZG01. The sequence goes on along the minus strand of CAZXBV010000205.1, from coordinate 1,214 downwards.
TACGAGGACGCGGTAGAACAGGTCAGAGCCACTACCGTATTTACCACTCACACGCCGGTCCCGGCTGGCCATGACAAGTATCCTCGCTACCTGATCGAAAAACACTTTGGCTCTTATCTGCAATCGTTCAGACTTGGCCTGGACGATTTTTACAATCTGGGCGTAGATCCCGACGACCCTGGAAGTGGTTTTAACGTTACCGCCTTCGCCCTCAGGATGTCGGCTCACAGAAACTGCGTGAGCAAGAAACATCAAGAAGTCAGCCGGATTATGTGGCAACAGCTCTGGCCAGACCAACCCTCAGACGAGATCCCAATAGATTACGTCACCAACGGCGTCCACGTTCCATCCTGGATTGATCGTAGGTTGGGAAACGATATATTCAACCGGTATCTAGGTCGCGATTGGCTCGAAAATCACGATAACCCGCTCATATGGGGACTGGTCGATGACATACCCGACGAGATATTGTGGCGTCACCATCTCCTCATGAAAAGGATGCTGATCAACAACATCAAGGATCGTGCCCGAGAGAAATGGCAAGAGGGCGGTGCTGAGCCAAAGTCCATCATATCACTGGGCGTTTTATTAGAACAACAAGCTTTGACGCTGGGGTTTGCCAGAAGGTTTGCCTCTTACAAGAGAGCTACTCTCTTGTTCCGTGATGCAGAACGGCTCAGAAGAATCGTCAACAACCCCAGAAGGCCAGTCCAAATAATCTTCGCCGGAAAGGCCCATCCTAACGACGAATACAGCAAACAGCTCTTGCAACAGGTGTTCAACGCTGCCAGAGATCAAGGTTTTGGAGGCCGGATAGCTTTCGTTGAAGATTACGATCAGTACCTTGCACATTATCTGGTTCACGGTGTGGACGTCTGGGTCAACAATCCCCTCCCCCCAATGGAAGCTTGCGGAACTAGCGGGATGAAGGCCACCTTAAACGGCGTTCCCCAACTGAGCATCTTTGACGGATGGTGGGTCGAAGGCTACAACGAGAAAAATGGCTGGGGCTTTGAGGGGCAAGGAAGCGACGAGGGCGATTCGGCCGTCATGTATGATATCCTCGAAAAGAAGATAGTGCCACTCTACTACAAGACTGACGACAGAGGCACACCTCACGGCTGGGTGAAGATGATGAAGGACACGATAAAACAGACCGGTCCTCACTTCTCTGCCCGGCGCATGGTCAAAGAGTACATGGACAAGTTCTACAG
>CAZXBV010000204.1:0-3167 GCA_964639155.1 uncultured Methanotrichaceae archaeon | reverse complement strand
GATCGGGAGCGCCGACCGGCAGATCGACGAGAAAAATAGCGCGCCCATCCCCACACGCAGACGAAGACACGCGAAAGCACGATAGTCGCAAGCAAACCCGCCGCTCGGCCAAGTGGCTGTCTGGAGTTTCGGGGCGGAGTCGCAGGCGTCTTACACAGAAATTTCGATGCTTCTCGCAAAAGTAATTGGCTTGGGTATGGGGAGATTGTCTTCTTTTAGGCCCTCCAGATGAAACTCTATCGCGTCTTTCATCAGCTCTACGGTCTCCTCTTCGGTCTTGCCAGCTGCGACAACACCAGGAAGGTCTGGGCAGTATGCAGAGTAATTTCTTTCGCCCTTCTCGATGATAATTGCATATCTAGTCATCTTCGATCCCCTTTAGGCCCGCTTGCTTTAATATATAGTGTTTGACGATACATTTCGGACAAATCTCAAACTCTTACGAGTCAGAGATTTGGCTGAACGGTATAGGTATCGTTAAGCACTATATGCACAAGATCACATCAAGTGATGTGACGCATTACCTTCAACGTCTCCTTCCTAAACTCACAGAAGACGTTTGGCGTTTCTGTGACGTCATAATAGGTCCGAGAAACGCCTTCTGGATAGACCACAGTGAGCTTGGGCACCTTCAATCCCAAGGGTTTTGGATCAAAGAGGCAGTATCCGCCACTCTGCTCGGCAGCGTCCCGAGCCACCAGCACAGCCTCGTTAGAGCCCGCCTTTTTTATGGTTACGTCATCAAAACCGACGAGAATCTCAGTCATGTCCTGCTCGATATGCTTGCTTCCCAGGGCCAAAACGTAAAGCCGGGCCAGCCGGTCCAGTTCGAACTGCACTTCAAAGACGGCATCACAGTCTTCAAGCACCATCGTCACTTCTTGGACCTGAAGATAATCTCTCCCCATGTTAGCTGAACTGATCCCGACCAGGAAGACCAAAGCCAGTGCTGTAATCGCCACAAAGACTGCCGCCAACCTCATACGATTCCAGCCCTTTCGTTCAATTTTTCTCAACCCTGATTTGAGCCTACCAAAACCGGCAGAACTATTATGAGAATCAAAAGTATCACGAAAACCGCAAAAAACAACATCTGGCGCCGCTGAGCTGATTTATACTTGGACTCGCAAACCTCGTCGCAGAAAGTCTCCTCTTCGCCGACGGTCTTGCCGCAGACTATACAATGCCTGTGAGGTGCTACTTTGTTCAAACCGACCACCAAGATTGAAGTAGTCTCACGTAGGGTAAATAAGATTTTTGCATGGTACGGGATACTTATACAGCTCGTTCCATCCGAACTTTAGTCAAAGACGAGTTCAATACACACCGTAGTCGAGAACAAATTCGATCGCACTAATGCGGTTCTCGAAAGATTAGTGCTTAATCGTTAAGCAGTATCCATCCACAAACTCGATATTTGATGGAAAGACGTATTACTTATGGAAAAAAGGAGTTGCATGGGTGGACGCATGTCGAAATTGGCAATTATAATCTTGGTCATCCTGGTTGCGGGCCTCACCGCAGGAACTGAAGCGAGAATGTACATAGTGGACGACGATGGTTTTGGCAATTACAAGACCATCAGCGAAGCAGTCGAAAATGCAAAGAGCGGTGACACAATATACGTAAAATCAGGCATTTATAAGGAACACCTCATACTGGATAAAACATTAGTCATCATGCCACCCACCGGCGAAGATGGAACATGCGTTCTGGATGGCGACGGCAGCGAGATCGGGATTGAGGTATTGGCAGAAGGCTGCAGGATCGAGGGCTTGACCATAAAGAACTTCAGAGGTCCTGGAATATGCCTGGATTCTGGCGGAAACGAGATCAGAAATAACTTGTTTGAGGAGAACGTTCACGGCATCTTCCTTAACGGATCGCTCCAAAACGTCATCGAAAACAACATAGAGAAGGGCGGATACTGCGGAATCGTCCTGCTCAATTCCGGCCAGAACCAAATAACTGCAAACCAAGCAGATAGCTCCCTTCTTGCTGGAATCTTGCTCAACAATTCCCTCAATAACATCTTAAAGGACTGCACCGGGGCAGGATGCGCAAGGGCGGTCTATCTCATCGCAAATAGCCGAAATAATCTGATAGATAATCACGTTGTCACCGACTGCAAGTCGGGAATACTTCTAGAAGGGTCTTCCCAGGAAAACGAAGTACATGGGTGCAGAGTGATCAACGCAACCACTGCATTGGGACTTGAATTTGCTGCCAGGAACCTCATTCACGAAAACGAGATCCTTAATTCTGAAAACGGGATCACATTGTTCACCTCAGAAGGTTGTGGCATTCAAAAGAACAGGATCACAAAAGCAGACGATGCCATAATGCTTTCGCAATCCCGTTCCAACAAGGTGCTGGCAAACGAGATCGTCGATGGCAACCGTGGCATCGTAGTGAGCAATTCGTCGCTTAACGTGCTACAAGATAACACCCTAACGAACGTCAGTTGGGCATTCTATGCAGATGGCCAGTCTGAAGAGAGCTTCGATAACCAAGTTGACGAGTCCAACCAGGTAGACGGAAAGCCAATTCTCTACTATTACGGAAAATCAGGGTTAACAATCTCTGAAAGGGAATGTGCCCACTTGACGCTTGCACATTGCCAGAATTCTGTTGTCGAAAAGAACGAGATATTAAACGACGCGCTCTTCGTCTACAGTTCAGAGAGCAACTCTATCCAGGAAAACAACGTCTCTGGATGCTACGGCATGAGGATCTATAACTCTAGCAACAACCAGATCGTCAAAAACCAAGTTCGTGACAACAAGTTCAACGGGATTTTCCTGATTGAATCTACTGACAATCTGATCGCAAGCAACATACTTCCCCATAACAATTGGTGCGGGCTTTTGTTGACGGCAGGATCTGATGAGAACGAGATCGTCGAAAATACCTTCTTCGAAAATCGAATAGGAATTAACCTGGTAGAATCCAATGACAACCTGATATATCACAACAATTTCGTGAATAACTCCAAACAGGCGATAGACGACGGCGAAAACCTGTGGGATTGGGGACAGCTCAAAGGCGGAAACTACTGGAGCGATCACCCCTGCGAAGGCAAACCCTGTCAGAACAACCCCCAAGAAATCGGGGAGAACATCACAGACAATTATCCCTTTGGTGAGATAGATGACTGGCTCCATTAG
>CAZXBV010000203.1:0-3174 GCA_964639155.1 uncultured Methanotrichaceae archaeon | reverse complement strand
GTAGCGCCTTTCCAATGGAGAAGTGATACAGGCTCTGGCGCGAGATCCCGTCCAGCCCCAGTGCCGAATGGACTATGTCATCGAAGTAGCAGCCGATTCCGCATCCATTGAGGCCTGTAGCCTCGGCCCCGAGATATAGCGCCTGGCCGATCATGCCGCACTCCCAAAGGAGCCTGTTGTAGAACCAAGGGCCAAACCTCCCCAAAGGTTCCTTGAACTTGGATATCATGGCCAGGGTAAAACAGCCGTCTGAGACGATATTCTGATTGCAAGAAACCATCCGAGCCAATTTTCGAAAGTCTCCTGGAAAAAGGCGGTAGAATCCTGAAGGCGAACCCTTGGGCCTTGACCATTCGAAGTCAGACCGCATCTCTGATTTCGGCGCCATCCCACTTTCAGCCATTTTGGGATCCCGTACCAGGAAGTAGAGCCCTTGTTCCAAGCCGAGTACCCTGTGGACGAAGATGGCGAGGTCCACGTTTGGCGGCCAGGAAAGGGCGTTGAAAGGATACTTTCCGCCTGGAACTACACCTTCTAGAATCCTGTAAAAGACGCTCCTTTCGATTGAAGTGGTGCCGTCCATCACGATGGCACTTCGCCTATCTCGGATTACCTTGCGCAAAGATATGTTTGGAATTAGTCCAGAAGACGTCTGCTCTTCAATTCGCGGCATCTTGGCTCTTGGCACTTCAGCTCTTTGCATCTCAATTGTTGACCCTTCGGTTCGGGGTTTTGTCGTCGTCTTGATAGCTTCGTTCAAGAGTGGCCATTTCAAGTGTTCGGGGCTAAGCTGGTTGGGTCGACCTTGCCACGAAAGATCCGAAAACCTGGATATAGCACTTTGCGAAAGTCTGAACGACGTGACCTTATCGGCGACCGTTTCGTTTTGGGGATAGATTGCCATCAAACAGTCTGGAACTTCTGGCTCGACCTCGACCTCACCAAAGTCCAAAAGCCCGAAAAGGAGGGCGAGATCCTCCGTTGACGTTCCGTCCAGGATAGTTGCCTTCCATCCAAGAGATGCAGAGGCAAAGCTCAACGCAGCGATGGCGTGGCCTGCGTTCAGTTGGAGGTATCTGAAAGCCCGCTCTCCGTACTTCCAGGATTCGCGCCAGGGGATCGAAGACAATCCAACGAGGATCGTGCCTTTGGGCAAAAATGCAGTGAGATCTTGCCACGCATCGAAAGAAAACTCGGCCCGAACTTCGAGTGCGTGTTCCCGTGGGGCGTAATGGCAGACCATAGGGGTTTTGGCCAGTCCCTCTACAGCCCCGCAGATCAGATAGGATTCTGTCGGGTGGAGGTTTCCGCTCGATGGGTTGACCCTCACGGCCCAGGGTTTCGGTCCAGCTCGTTTCCAGGCAGATATCGCCATGCTGTCAAAGAAGAGCTGTGATACGGTCGAGAAGTTGAGGGGTGATGGCAAAACCGACCCTTCGAGGAGCGCAGGATCGTAGAATGGTTCATCTTCTAAAGTGGGCTCGTTTCGCTCAAGCTCGATTAGGGACGCGCCCCTGTAGCGGCGGAAGGCTTCTGGCTCGTTCGACCAGTCCATTTGGCCTGGGCCTGGCGCCATCGCCTCGGGGCGGTGTTTTGTTGCCTCGTGATAGTCGATAATCTTTTGGAGTTCTGATGACATGGACAATTCGCCTCTTTTGATCAGACGTTCTGTGGAAGGGCTCAAATCTTTGGATAAGGGACGTGGTTGGGGCCCACCCGAATCTAATGCAAAGGATCTGGCTTGTAAGAGGTCAGATCTAAGGATCAATTATGTGTTGTAATAAGATATATAAATATGGTAATTTGTGTGGGTAGCTGGGACGAAAAGGGAGATCGCCCCCGGCTACTGCCAGTGATTTAGGCTTTAGGCCCATTCAGGCAAAGCTCAGATCATCCTTGGATTGGGATCTACTGCGCTCGTTTTTCTCCTGCTCTAACATGAACAGGATGCCGCATCCCAAAATACACATGAACCCGGTGAGGATGAAGGTGAAGGTGAAGCCTACGAAGTTAGCGATTGCAGCTCCAACTGCTGCAGTAGCTGCAGTTCCAAGGCCAGTTGTGGTGGAATAAACCGACCATTCGAAGCTCTCATTTCCGGAATTGAGATTGAGGCACCAGAGCCCAACCCAAGTCGGATAGGCAAGGCCGCTTCCAAGTCCGTAGAGCATTTCGGCCAGGTAGACTTGGTATATGTTGTCTATGAAGATGTACATCACTGGCACCATGGCTATAATCCCTGTTCCCACTATCAGCCATTTTATCTTGTTCTTGCTCTTGTCAACACGTCTTGAGAAAGGGAGCTGGATCAGGGACTTTGTCATCAGGAAGAGGGTGCTGGCTATTCCTGCGGTGAAGATATTTCCACCGGTAACTCCTTCGTTTATGAAGATGGCCAGTATGGGCTGAATTAGCCCAAAGCCTGTGAGGACGAATATGTCTGAAAGCATGAGAAGCTTTATGGTTCGGTTCATCATATTTTTCACCTCCAAATTATTCTACAACTTCTAAATAGAAGTAAATCGCGTGCAGACGAATTGTTATGTGGAAACTCATATAACACTGAGAGCGTCTAGACTAAAACAGCCTGTTACAAGCCAGATCGTATGTTTGTACAGTAGATCACGTTTGCACTCAGCATCAAGTTCCAATTTAGTCGATGTTACATATATAGATTGCCGTATATTGTAAAGCTTGAAAGCGTCCAGCACCATGCAAACCTTGGAACCATCTTTTGTTTCGTTGCGAGATTTTGCTTAACCGTTAGCGGGGATGAGCTTACTTGTTAGGTGGTCAGTTCAAAGTCACACCCCAAGTGAGAAATTGCCTCCAACGAGTCGAGTTTGCACAATCAACAAAATAGAGTATATCAACAATTAATATTTTCTTACAAAGACATAAAGCAGCGAGAAAAACGCCCCCTTGTTATGTGATCTCGTGAGAAAAGCCATTGTATTTCTGTTTGCCATACTCTGCATCATGCTTCTCCTTGGATCGTTCGTTGCCGATGCAAAACGGAGCGGCGGATCTAAAGGATCGGCCAAGTCCTCGAGCACATCATTTGGATCTAGCTCGAAGACGACGGCCGCGGCCTTGGCTGGTGGCATAACAGGTGCTGCAGCCGTCCAGAATACAAAACACAAGGGAATTGACATCGACCTTGACGACGATGAC